>CAYFVL010000077.1:0-21058 GCA_964346405.1 uncultured Fibrobacterota bacterium | reverse complement strand
GTTTGCTTCATCAATCCGAGCGAAAACAGGACTTTTCGGACGGACACTAGTTAGGTTAACGCTACGCTCAGCCATCCCAAAGAGTATCCTCTCTCTGGATATCTACTGCGAAACCTGGGTCAAACGATTATCCAGAACTCTTTTCCAGCATTTTCGTTGACTGCTTACATGGACGGATTTTGTCGAATATGTACGCATTTTGGCTCATGAACTGCATTTGAGCCAGTTTTTGTTGACTTCCCAGTCAACGGAATTTTAATAAACAGAAGGCGGGAGTTCTCCGGGCTCACTATATTGTAACTCATGCCCAGCGTATTCGAGTATACTGATTATCGAGCGTTCCTCAACGATTTCTATCGGAATCAGAAAGGGCGAGCGAGGCATTTCTCCATTCGCTACATGGCCTCAAAGGTCGGCGTCGATCCGGCACATGTTACCCGGATTCTTCATGGAAAACGTCATGTTTCTTCCGAAAATATCGGCCGGTTTATGGATCTGTGCGGACTGAACCCACGTGAACGCACCTATTTTGAACACCTGGTTCAGTTCAACAAGGCCCGAACCGATCCTGACCGAAAAGCGGCTTTCGAGCGACTTCTGGGTGTAGCGAATATCGATTCGACAGTTGTCCATCCAAACGCATATCAGTTCTATTCCCGATGGTACTATACCGCGATACGAGCACTGGTGGCAATCGAGTCGTTTCAGCTCGATGATGCGGGGCGAATCGCATCCACACTCCGCCCTCCCGTCACCGCTCCTCAGGCGGCAAAAGCGTTGCGGCTGCTTTTGAAGCTTGGCTTTATCGACGAAAGAGAAGACGGTATACTGTATGTGACCGAGGAGAGTATCAGCACCGGACCGTCCTGGCGCTCGTTGGCCGTACGGAATTATCAGGAAGAAGTACTGAAGCTTTCGCAGGATGCACTCTCGATTCCCCGCGATATCCGGGACATCTCCACCGTCACTGTGGGAGTCGGTTTCTCGGACCTTCCCCGGCTGCGGGAAATGATCGCCGAATTCCGATCCTCTGTTGTTCGATATGCCATGAAAAACCGATGTCCCGACGAAGTATACCAGCTCAATATTCAATTGTTTCCCGTTACCAGACGAAACGGGAGGAAGAGCACATGAATCGGCGTATTTATCTTCTGAGTTTGTTATTCATCTGTGCTCTGAACCATTGTGAGAGTCCTCGCGTAGCAGACAACTCCAGCTCTGAAACGACAAACGGCGCGGTGATTTCAGGTATTGTGCGGGACTCTTCGGGGCTGAAGGTTACCGATGCTCGCGTGTGGCTTTCCAGACGCGACAGCGCCAAAATCTTCTTATTCACCTCCGCCGACTGCACTTACACCAATGAAACGGGAATGTTCCAGTTCGGCAGTGTTGTTCCCGGCACCTACTTCGTTTCGGCGCGAAAAGGGAACCAAACAAGCACCAGCGTCTCTCTTTCCGTAACCGGTGGAGACAAAATCGAGATGCCTCCCGACACGGTCCGAAACGAATGCACCGTCTCGGCCGTTATCGATGCGGGAAGTGATTTCCCATTTGCCCTGCGCCTTCATGACACTCCTCTACTTGCGACACCCGATGAAACAGGGAGGGTGCGTCTGCATGGGGTAGCTGCGGGAGTATACCGGTTCGAGGCCCTTGCACTTGACCTTGACAACGGTCCCTGGGCCGCAATTATCGAACGGGGGAGGATCGAGCTTACTCCCGGCGACTCGATTCATCTGGGACAACTTGCGCCCCGACCATTTGCGGGAGGTGCCGATTCGGTCGTGCTGGACGACTTCGAGGACGGCGACGGACGACACGTGAACGGCCACGGTTGGTGGGGATACGACGACGGCAAACAGTTGGACACATCGTTTGACGATAACTTTGCCTATCTTCTGCCCGACAGTACCCGTTGCGCCTTTCTGAGGTATACCTTTGGGCATCGTCAACCAACCTTTTGCGGAATCGGCGTACATCTTGGCTATCGACGAGGAGAGCACATTAACCGTTCATATGATTTCTCAAATCTGAAAGCGGTATCGTTTAGAGCAAAAGGGACTCCTCATCCTGTCAGAATAGAATTCATTTCGCACATCGACACAAAACTTACAGCCCCGGTCGACACTCTTCGACCCGACTGGAAACGGTACAGGATCGATATCGACTCCACGATTGCCACATTGGACGCCGACAAACGTGACGCCTGGGGACGGACAGGGCGGTTCGTGTCGTGGTTCACGTTCTTTTTGAGACAGGGAGACGGTCCAATAGACGGGGAGTTTTTTGTCGACGATATACTGTTTGAATTTGAGAACTGATTGGAAAGAGATGCTTTCCGGAGTATAGGTCCGATAAATCAACCTTCACTCCGGCACCTCTACAAGCCCGTTTTCGGCTATCGATCACCGCATCAAATTCAAGGTGAGCGGAGCCGAATTTCCGGAGCGCGGCGTTTGCTTTCCTGGTTTTTAATTAATTAACATTCCGGCTATGCCGGCAACAAGGAGGGATACCATGAGATTAGGATGTGGTTACAGGTTATTGTGGGCGCTATTTGTTTTTGTTGCCGGTGTTTCCGGTGATGTCATGCATGTCGACGGACGTTACCTGTATGACCCCTGCGGTGAACAGGTGGTTCTTCGGGGCGCGAATGTGGGTACGTTTGCCTATTCACGCGGTATTCCCCACATCGCGGAGCTCGCAAAGACCGGAGCCAACTGCGCTCGTCTGACATTTCGATATGTGATCAATCGTCATACCCCTCACCAAGTCGACTCCGCCATTCAACTCTGCGTGGACAACAATATGATCGCCATGCCGTGCGTCTGGGATGCAACCGGGAAATGGGACGGAATGGATATCTGCATAGATTACTGGTGCCAACCGGAAATGGTGGAGGTGCTTCAGAAAAACGAAGACCGAATTCTGCTCAACATCGCCAATGAAGGGGGTAATTTCGACGTGACCGACTCAGCGTATCGTGAAGTGTACGCCCGGGCCGTGAAACGGCTGCGAAGTGCGGGGCTGCACATGCCGCTGGTAATTGATGCATCGGGATGGGGCAGGAGACAGGCGTACATTTTAGACAATGCCGAGTATTTGATCGAACAGGATCCGGAGCACAACCTGCTGTTTTCCTGGCACCCGTGGGACACACAAAAGCCGCGGAGCTTCTACAAGGATGCGATCGATGCTTCGATTGAGAAGAACATCTGTATGATCGTTGGAGAATTCTCACAAATCGGTGTATTTTACAAAAAGGACATTGATTATCAATATATTCTGAAATACTGTCACGAGAAGGATATTGGATGGCTGGTATGGTGGTGGAACTCATGGAACAAAAAGGATAACGCACCGGAGGGACATTCACTAACCGACAGCGGTGGGATTTACGGAGACTGGGCCAATGAGCCGTATGGCGAATATGTGACCATTGGGAGCGAGTACAGCATTCAGGCAACATCGAAGCGAACGCAATACCTTACAGACCGTTCCTGTGAAAACCCGAATCCCGCGCAACCCCCGACAGCCCCCGGAAATCTTCGCGCGGTTACGATTTCCGGGGCTCGCGTGGATCTGAGCTGGGAAGACAACTCCGACGACGAACTCAATTTCGCGGTGGAATACAAGGAGAACGACGGAAGTGACTGGCGTGTGCTGAAAGGAGTCGGGCAGAACGCCACTGCCACAACAGCAGGCGCAAACAACCGCAACTTTTTCTTTGACTGGACCACCGACCGCGATCTCTCGACCAACACAACATACTCCTTCAGGATTGTGGCTTTCAAGACGAACGACAAGAAAAGCTATTCGAACGAAATCACGGTCACGACCGGTGATCCGGTAGAATATGCCTGTGGTTCGGGCACCGGATTGACTGGAAATTACTTCGATAATCCCGACGAAGGTAACGCGTTCGAAACCGAACCGATCATTACCCGAATAGATTCGGTTGTCGATTTCAACTGGAAAAGTGAAGCGCCGGGTGAAGGGCTCAACAAGGACCATTTCCACATTTTGTGGACGGGCCAAATCGAAGCGCCCTTTACCGACCAATACACAATTTACGCCAACACCGACGAATTCTCCCGCGTGTGGTTGAACGGCGAGCGCATTATCGTAAACTGGTGGGGATTTGCGAAAGGCTATGCTCAGGAAACCGTTCACCTTGAAGCCGGACAAAAGTACAACCTTCGATTCGAATATCGTGACTGGACCGGTTCGGCAAAAGCTGAGTTGTATTGGGCGACCCCGTCCATGGAAAAACAGATCATCCCGCAGTGTTTTCTTTACCCGGACACCGGAGATATAGTGGCTGCTCGGCCGTCGATATCCTCGAGAGTAACTCCTGCGATCCGGCATTCTCAGGCGAAATACTTTGTTTACTCGATGAGAGGTCGATTGATTACAACGATTGAACCGGGCACGGACGCTGTTTCAATCTCGCGAGGGGACGCACTGAATCGGCTGATGCACACGTTGCCCCGAGGGGTCTACTCGATTTGCAGAAGGACGGGCGGAAACAAACGTGGCCGCATGGCTGTAGAGCGATTTGTGGTCAGGTAGCCGGTTTTTCAGGGGTATGGGGGCTTGCCTGTTATGCCATTGTTTTGACTGACAGGAGCGTTTCGTAGCTCCTCTGCCTGAAAAAACCGCGCGTACCCAGTTTCGAGGTACGTGCGGTTTTTTTGCAGTTGAGGGAATGATCTTCCGGGTCGTGCTCAATAAATGCGAGACGGTATCATGGTGTTGGCTTTCATCTCTAAGTAACTCAGAAGTATATTGTTTGGTACGGGCCGAACACCAACAATCGACCAACGGCATTGCGCAACAGAGGTTTCCGACAAACCATTTCGTTACAAGGCAGGACACACCAATGTTCGTCAATTCTCTTTTCCCGCATATCCGTGCCGGTGGATATGCTTTCATGATTCCACTTATTCTGTTTTCCGTAGCAGCACTGGCGGTAGTACTCGAGCGATTCTACTATCTGTCTCGTAAGGTACGGTTACGCGTCGAGCTGATCGAGAGAGTCAAAGAAAGCCTCCTTGCCGACGAGCCCGAAAACGCGCGCCGGGCACTTCAAGATTCAAATGTCCTGACGGCGGCCATTGTTTCCCACGCCCTCGAGCTGACCGCAACCGAGATGGATACTCCATCAATACATGAAGCCTCCCGGATCAGTGCCGAACAGCACCTTCCCCGACTGGCCGAACGTATGTGGCTTCTTCGTGCGATCGGACATATCGCTCCGCTGGTGGGGCTGCTTGGAACGGTAGTCGGCTTGACGACTGCGTTTCAGAGTATGGCCGATGCCGGCCTGAGCCAACAGAGCGTCGCCGAAGGGATTTCCATGGCTCTGACCACAACGGTTACCGGGCTGATCATTGCAATCCCCACGCTTTTTGCCGACTACTTCCTGCGCGCACTCGGCAGGGCTCATCATGCCGAGATCAGTTCACTCCTGGATCACATCTCGTTGTGGTATAAATCATGAAAATTCGAAATCCGTTTGAAGATTCCGACTATTTCCCGGAACTGACTTCGCTTATCGACGTGATGTTCCTGCTCCTGGTCTTCTTTATGTTGACCACCACGTTCAATGAGGATACCGAGGTCAAAACAGTGCCGATAGAACTCCCCTATGCCGAAAAAGCCCGGCCATTGCGGGAAAACAATACTGTCACACTCGGCATCGATGAGACAGGAGGGTATCTGTTGAACGATCAGTCATATACGGAATCGCAGATCTACGAGGAATTTGAGGCATGGCTGAAGCAGTCAGGGGATTCAACCGTAATTATCCGCGGCGACCGGAAGGCGCCCTACCATTCAATTATATACGCCTACGATATGCTTCAAGCACTCGGCATTTCGGCTTTCGCACACCAGATTAAGTGATTGTCCGTGAATAATCGAATCAACTTCTTTGTTTTCCTGTCGATTGTAATTCACATTGCAGTTTTTCTCCTGTTTTACGATTATATCGCGCTCTCCCCCGACAAAAACGGTGCGCGGGATTTTGACGATGATGCAGAGCTTGAATACAAGTACCTTGGCTCCGATGAACTCTCACTGCAGAATAAGTTCAGCCGCTTCGCTGAGAAATACTTTGATAAGGCAACGGTCGACAGCCTGTGGCGAACGGACAAGGCCTACCTGAGCCGGATTATAGCCGCGGCGGAAGAACCTGGTGCTTCAAGGTACTCCACGGAAAACACCGGAAAACCAACAAGATCGGAAATTCGAGCACTCCTTGCGCGCATCCCCGCAAATAGCCGGTCGGACACACTCCTCGCCTATAGCGAACTGCTTCGAACGGCTGTGGAAAATCAACTGCGCTCCGACAGTCTGTTTCCCCTCGCCACCATAGACTGGGATCAGTTCGGCTCCCGGATAACCGAGTACCTCCGTCGGCTCATCGAAGAAGACATCCCCACAGACGATTCGATTCCCGAGTTGCAGCAAATATTCTATGATGCCGAAATGGTTCGATTGTGGCATGAAGCGCTCATGCAATCGATCTATGAAATTGGCATCGAAAAACTGCTCGACGCTCTCGAAGACGCAATCAGCATAGTTATGGACGATGGTAAACCGGCTCCTGTCGAGCTTCCGTGTAGACCGGGACAACTCAGTGGAATAGCAAGTACGGGGTCCGGGGGACGCAATTTCGGCATTGAACTCAACCAGGACAAATTGGCCGACCGGATTCGCGAAGAGTTTCTTCGGCTTATGGGTCCCCTGCTGTCACAAATGGCCGTAAAGGGTGACGGGCGGGCGATCGGCGAGCTTCTGACCGCGGAGGCAAATGCCAGGCTTGGCACGATGATGGGAAACGATTCCCTCGCGCAGGCGATAACCGACAGAATCGGTTTCGAACGGATTATGCTCGAAGCTGCAGAGAAGGAATTTGGGAATGGCAGGCTTCAACAAGCCGAGCAGGCTTTGGAAGCGTTCGAAAAAGGCTTGGGCGGTGAACTGGGGCAGATGCTCGAATACGAGCAGATGCTTCGTGCCCTGAATGCCGGACCGAATCGAATGCGCGAACTTGCCGATCGGTACTGGGAGTTCCTCAAGCAACTGGCGGCCACGCCTAATCTTCTAATGCCGAACCTGGAAAAATATGCCGAAGCGGCACTATCGGTTCGAAACCGAGCCCTGGCACAACGAGGTACCTATGACATTGATCGTGGTGTTTTTATCCCGGTCGACCATCTTAAATATCGCACTCCCGAAACGATTCTGCTTCCCCCGCTTCCCGAAGAAAAAGACTCAGCGAACCACTCCCCGAACACGCTTGAACCCCCATCATTTGCCTCCCACGCCTTCGGCGGATCAGTTCGGCGTGAGCAGCCGATTGTAATTGACGGTACTCTTGGAGAATGGGACGATGTCGGCTCTTTCAAGCTTGTTGGTGAAGGGCAGGGCATGCCGCAACTCCCCCCCGATTTCCTCGACTGCAACTATCTTCTTTCACAATGGGATAACCGGGGACTCTATTTTGCTTACACTCTGCGCGACAAACGGGACAACGAATGTCTTCCCGAGCTTTTCTGGGACACCGATGCACTCGAACTGTTTATCGATCCACAGAACTATAAGGATTCCCTGCGATTCAACGGCCGAAGCTATCAGTTCTGGGCCTGGCCCCGAGCGCCACGCGACCGGGCACGGACGGGGGAGTCGGTCTTTTTTACCCCACATCACTATGAACCACGGCTCTTTAGGCAACCGTTTATCCAATGCGCTTCGAGACGCAGGGGAAACGAGTATACGTGCGAAGTCTTTGTGGATCGTCGGGCGATGGAGGGCCTCGGTCTTCTGCCGGGAAACATACTTGGTTTCAATTACTCGATTAACAACGGCGAAGAAATTCTGATCCGCTGGGTTACCAACATGGGGAAGAATGTTTCTATTCATCCGAACTTGTGGGGAGATTTGCTTCTGATGGGCACGGATGCACATCTGAGCCCTGGCCCCGAAAAGTTTGTCCTGCCCGGCGCAAATATCGAGATTACCGTAACCGACCACGACATGAATCTGTTTCCGGATAAGCAAGACAAAGTCTGGGTTCGGATCAAATCTCTTCGTACGGGTGATCTTCTTCCGCTGGGCTGCATGGAAACAGGAGAAAACAGCGGTGTCTTTGTCGGCAGACTGGGTACGATTTTCGGGTCGTCGAGTAAAGACAAGTACCGGATTTCAGTGCAGCCCGGTGATGTTGTCGAAGCATACTACCTTGACCAACACGCATTCGGGGGTAAAAGTAATGTGAAAAGAGTTGTTCATCTGCCGGTGGGGCGTGGGATGATGCGCTTTGCCGGGGGCAAGTGAATTGCACTCCCGTGCCCCAGGCCCCGCACCTGCTGTTCGCGCACGGGCATTCTCTATCAGTGCCGTAGCCGGGCAACATTGTTTGCAGGTAAGCCGTGCCTGAAGCTCCGGCTTTATGCTATTTGATGAAATCCTCATGGTCAGGCCGCTTCGTTTATGCCGGCCTCTGATGTGGGCGATAAAAAAGGGTGCGAAGTCGTCCTCCGCACCGTTTACAAATTAAATACAAAACAGCTCTACAGAATACTGACAATCCCATGCATGGCCGGCATTTTCGATTGGCCGACCCGCAGAATATATCGCCCCGACGATGCAGTCGCGCCGGAATCGGTCAGGCCGTCCCACATAACGGTCTGGTCTTTCCCGGTAAGAGGAATCCGACGTACCAACCGTCCGCGCATATCGTGAATAGAAAGCGTACTCGCATCGATTCCTTTCTGTGGCCGGAACTCCAGCTTGACCCCATCGGCAAGTCTTCCCGGAGCGGTGAACGTTACCGTTCTGATCGCGGTGTTGCGCCCAACGGGACTTCGCCCCGCCGCGACCTGGGATGCGGGAGTCACCTCTACCCATCCGCGTCCGCCGTTCTGATCGGGAGTCTTGTTGAGGATGTCATCGATATCCTGTTCACTGTAATCAAATCCGGTCAGCCACCGGTTTTGTGCTTTCAGCTCATTTTCGGTTTTGTTCAGGTCCATAATGTCCCCGCGAATTTTCCGGGTAACCAGAAAATCGACCGCCGGACCAAAGGTTCCCATGATAAGCCTATCGTTGCGAACGTAGTCGTCTGATGTCCCGTCGGTGGGGCCAGTTGTCAGAGAGATTAACGAATCGACTATCACTAATTGCTGCCGGGGTGGATTTCCTCCGATAATCGCATCGGACTGATTGATTTTCAACAGGTATTCCAAACCGTCACTATTGGCTGCGTGACTGGTTTTGAAAGTACCGTCCCCGTTGTCCTCGGTCCGAGGCCTTGGAACAAAGGTACCGTAGTGATTCTTTAGGGAAAGAGTCGGTCCTCCCAGGGCTCTGCTGTTATGCTTGCTCACCGCGCAATTGATAAGAATATCCGTGGAACCGTCTTGAATAAAATTGGTGCACTGCTGTTCCGGAAGATATTTATCGCCCGGGGAGGTTGGTATTGTGGCCAGGTTGAAGCCGTTATCCCTTTTATGATCTTTCTCGCTCATTTGCACCCCCTGGGGAAGCTGCTCGGCGGGAAAGGAAGAATCGAATGCGTCGGAATACCTTGTTCCACTGGAACCACCGTCGTAGATAACGATATTATCGTACGGGATACCGAAACCATGGAGCACATCGATCAGTTTCCGTATTATTGCAACTTTCGGCATGATTGTTGTTGCAAGACAATTGGGCTTGATTGCCACTTTGACCTGAGCCCATGTTTTGTTTTCGGGTTTTCTGAAAATCGTGCGCCATGCTTCTTCCGGGGAATTCTTTTGTGCCAGGACCATGGCCATCTGATCCATATTGGCTCTCACAACCTCGGCCTTAACCACCTTGTTCTGATCTTCGAGAGGATCGACGTATACAAGAGGTCTTTCGGTCAGCATGTCCGGATCATGACAGACCGCCACTCTCAGATTGTCGATATCCGGGTTGATCTGCATTCCCGGGCTCCATGCTCCGCCCGGAACGCTGCCGGTTCTCGCACGGGGCGCGGATGTCGCCAGCAGCCCGGCCGTACCCGCCGCCGATGTTTTCAGGAAATCGCGTCTTGCTATTCTGCCGCCCATGGCGTCCTCCCCTCGGGACTGAATGATTCTTATCTCGACTGTCGAAGGTCGGGTTATGCCTGTGTTTTCTGTTTGAAAAGCTTCAGAAACGATCGGGCATCGGCCAGCGCATCGTCACCGCTGCTGTACCCCGAAAAGAGAAGTTCGATGTAAAACTTGTCGTAGGCCGCAACCGCGGTGCAACTGGTGGCTCCCTTTTCGCGTTTCGCGTATCCGAGATCTTCATCTTCGAAATCGTCGAAGGTTTTTTCAGCCGAATTGTCACTGTTGTCGATATTGTTTCTGGCATTTTCATTCGTCGACATATTGAAAATACGAATCTCGACCAGATAAATCCTGTTGCCCGAGGTTTCTCGTTGCATGAGCTGAATGGAGGCTCGCGTTATGTCGTCGTAATTGTACTTATACGCACCCCCGTTTATTGCATCATTCGCGAGTTCATCAACACTATTAAAAACTTGAAACCCATTGACAGTGCCGTCTGCCAGCTTGGCCTCCCTGTTGCTCCACGAGGAGAGGTCGTCTTCCGTTAGCTCGAGGTCTTCTACACTGCCGGCTTTTATACCGCCGTTTCCGCCTGCAGGATTGCTGTCCACCGCACAACCTGAAAATGCCAAAATGCCCGCGAGCAAGAATCCCAAAGTTCTTTTAACTGCCATGTTCACCCCTTATATGAAGTATACGGTTAGAGTACAGAGACTCATGAAATTAATATAAAGAAATTGAATTCCTTGTGCCGTTTTTTCTCCGGTCTTCCGACCGTTTTTCGACTGAGTCCCCCGACCAGCCCCATGTTACGCAGTCAACCCGCGGTCTCGCCGTCCGGGACGTAAGCCGGCGAACAATCGAATTATTGTGCAAAAATGCTCAAAGGCATGTCCCATGATACCCCGGCGTCCCGCGCGGCGGCTCCGCTCACTTCGACACCGCTCAGTGCAGCGCGGTACGGCGGTTCTCGGCTGCGAAACTTGGGCTAAACTAAAATACTGCCCCAACTCGCGCCGTCAAATTGAGAATCCCGGTCTCGGCGAGCGGGTTGACCGTCAGGCTGATATTTGTCATGAGATTGGGTTCGATAACCGAGTTCAGAACGAGAGCGTATGCCAGATTAGGAGTCGACGACCATTTGCCTTGATCATATTTCCACAAGCTTCTGATCGTATGATTGTTCGTAAAATACCGAAGAAAGGACCATTTTGAGAAGGTAAAGGACAGCCACAACTCTGGTCCGACCGTCATCGATGTGTTGCCCAGAGAGTCGGCGCCATATTGTGCTTGAGCGCCGGGTGCGGTATTCAGCCAGGTATTCCATCCCTTTTTGAAACGGGATCTGCCGCTGAGCGACCAGGCGTCGGTACTCTGAATCCGGTACTCCGAATTGGTTTCCCACACACCTCTGTCGCCGATCCACATTTTCAAATCCTCGGAAGTAGTAAAGGTTCTGCCTGCCTGACGGTTCTGTGCCCATGTGTTCACCGTCTGGAATTGTAGAAAGGACCACGGATTGAGGATCGCCTGGATCAATTGAGAACGCTCTTCCTCAGTCGGATCCGACGGACCGTAGAAAGTATTGAGAAATCCCGGACGAGTGTTTTCGTAGGTCGTACCCATTTTCCGTATCAAAATCGAGCGCAAATTGACCCAGCCCAGCGACTCAAACCACTCACCGGGACGGATACCCAGCTCAAGCTGCCGATCCGACGCCCAGGAACTGCTGTCTCCATGAGTTCTTCTGCCCAGACTTATGCCGTAATCCGCGGTAACATCGACACCCGCCGGTAAATCAAGTGTCCATAACCTGACCTTCGGCTCCCAAATCCTCGAATTCCGGCTAAGGACCGGGTTTTTCCGGTAGGTTCCGGAACCGCCAAAGAAAAGTTTGCTCATGGGAGAGAATGTCGCTTCTCCTACAAAAAATCGACCCCCGTGGTTCACCGAATCACCATCGATATCGGTTCTGAACTCGGTGTATGACAGGTCATACCAAACCTTCTCCAGATTGAGCAGTTTCTGAAGAAACGGAGAGGAAGTCTCAAACACCTTGATTTTCAAGCGGTCTTTGATCTGGTTGACATGGGATAAAGCCGAAGTATCGGCGATATCGGCTTCGCCCGTACTATCCGGGGCTAATTCAACGGGACCGAATGTTGCGTCGACAGCGCCTCTGGAGAGGCTGACGTCGATATTGGGGAGGCCTTGTGGACGAGCTTTTCCACCTATTTCATAGCGATGTTCCGAACCGCCCACGGCAACCCGGTCATGTTGGCGATAGTACACGGGGAATGCATCGGTGATGTCGTATGATACTTCATATTCGATTTCGTGCTTTTTGCGCCCATACCCTCGAGTCAGTATATCGGTTCCCACATAGCCGGTATCCGCAATAAGCCCGGAGCCCTTTATACCGATCCGTTTTCCAAGGCGTGAATTGAGCGCAAGGGCGCCGGCCCTGCCGTTTTCCAGATTGTTGCCGTCAAAAGCAATTTCCGGCGTGAGCTTCAATAACAGGTTACTTGAACGAAACTCGAGTGGGGCCGCGGCTGTAACCAGGTCGATCGTGTCGGTCGACTGCAGACGCATGTATCCCGCACGTGTAGACAGCCACTCGGTGGGTGATGCGGTCCCGTGAACATACCCTACCTCACCATACGTTCGTGATGGAATTGTCTCAAAATCAGTTCTTTCGCCCCTCGGAAGAGTTCGTTCGGAGTATGTCACGGTAATTACCGATGTAGGATCCAACCCCACGGTTTTCTCAAAATTCACCGATCCTGTTTTGAAGAAAACTACGTATTCCCGTGAGTCTATTTCTTCGCCGTCGATTTCAATCCTGACGGATCCCGGTATGATCTCGGTCGAATCGATTCCGTCGGCATCGTCGAGCAAAACGTAGTCTCCGCTTTCCGCGTACTCGAGGACTACCGTTCTTTCCCGGGAGGTAACCCATCCCGCGCCGCTTGTCGCTTTCAGAATCCGACGATCCAGTGTCGACAACCTGGATTTCCCCTGCAGGGCCAGATCGGCGCCTTCGAATTCCCGCTTCGGAAGGATTTCACTGGACGGGAAAACCATTTCGTTTGTACCCGCGGCAGCCTCCGAGACGATGTCGTTATGTCCGCCTCGATATCGTAGTCCTTTATCAATCCTGTCCTCTTTCCTCGGTTTGGCAAAAAACAGATCCAGGTACCGATCACCGGCCAGATCGGCATGAAGATTCAAGTCGGCCAGTGGAGTTGGATATTCAGGTTTTACCAGGAGCAGGTTGGTCTTTTCGCCCTCCATTTCCGGTCCCAAATAGGTACTGTCCTCCGCGAGTCCGAGTTCGGGATTGAACTGAGTACTGTCAAAGGTCTTGCTGTTTCCCGAGGTGTCTTTGTAATCGTACCTGTACAGTGATTCGCCGGTCTCTATCGAGTCATGGTAGTATCCGTCGGATTTAAGGGTGGGCTGCCAGCGCACTTCCCCTCTCAGAGTGAGCTGTCGTTTTCGTCCCAACGACAATCCCTGCTCATCCCACGAAAAGAAACGTGCATCCGTTTTGATATCGCCAAGGTTCACCGATCGCCACGCCTCGGCATCTCTTTCGTATACCTGAACCTTCTCCCGTGAAAACAAGAGCATAACACTTTTGTCGACAATAACCTTTACACTGCCGTCTACCGAAATCCCGTCACCGTAAATAATATTATCCGTTGATTGGTCTTTGACATTGTACTTATACACATGCTTTGAAGTGGGAATGAACAGGGAATCTCCTTCCGCCGCGATTCCCAGTACATTCGGCATATTCGGGATTCGCAGAGGGCGCAAATTGCCAACATCCGTGGCGTATTCGTAAATCCTGGATTCGGTACTCAGAAAAAAACCGCCCCCTGTATTGAATACCACATCCTGAACCGGGGCGGACACCGTCATGTTCTCCCAGGCCTTGGCATCGGTATCGAATCGAACGAGTCGAGATTCATCTATCAGAACAATGACTCTATCGTTCCTGAAAAAATGAGTTGACTCCCCCAAAGGCTCACCGGGATTCGCAAAAGCGCGCCATTTCTCACTGAACGGATCGAATGACAACGCCTGCCGCGAAGTAACCACAAAAACCTCATCCTCATTGCTATGCACCGCAAGCGCCCGGCCCAGATCTTCCTGGAAATCAAATGAATCCCATTCACGCCCAAGTCGATCGTAGCGCCAGATTGAATTACCGGCGACCGTCCAGACATAATCGTAATCGACTGAAATTCTCCGAGGGGTGGAACCGGCTTGGGGAGTCGGTATTCGCTCAACCGTTCCCGATCCGAACATCATTGAATAGATCCCGCTTTCAGCGCAGATCCACAGTCTCCCTTCCGACTCGAGGATATCGTAGATCGTATCCGTTTCCGAGGCGTGGTCGGAACTGAGAGTGACCGATCGAACGGTCTGGGTTTCGGTGTTGTACACCATGAGCCGGTCCCGTTCGGCTATCCAGATTTGTGAACCGTCGGTGAAAGTACGGTAGTCCAAAGGCGATGCCCATACCACCGAAAGCAGAGTAAGCACCAGAAGTTGTAAGCGTGCCAATGTAAAAACTACTTGTTCAATCTTTATTCTCATTACATTACTCTCGACTTTTTCCTGCGAACTGGTCGCAAGGTCCCCCCTCGCCGGTTGCGGTACATTAGTCACCGGCGCATCCATAAAAGCATAAGCAGCCTTGAATTGCCTCTGGTGCAGTTAGTCGGGAACCACCGTCCCGATACGCGAGAGATTCTTCGGATCTCAACCCGACTTCGACAATCGACTCACGGCATTCTGCATAAGCTGTTGAAGTTGGGTCAAGGGCCTGAAATCCCGTATACGTCCGAAAATAGATATTGTGCAAGGACAGCCGCCGGCAGCAACTAAGAAGCACCCAATCGCCGAACAAGAAGGAACAGAAGATACATGCTTAACCCAAGTTTCGCCCGTAGAAATACTCACCACCGACGTAATATGCTATACATAGCGCCAACTAAATGAATACGCCGGCTACCGTAGGTGCTATGGTGCCGTTATCGTAGCAGTCGTTTCCGTTTTACATGTGGACATGCAGATCTAAGCAAAAGTGATGAGGTAAAAGCTACCTTCGGCCGACAAGTCTACGTCACCCTAAGAAACCGGCAAGAAACAAGGGACGTTTTATGCCGGTCGTTTCCGATGTATGAGATAAGATCAATGATTTCTTCTTCTCAAACCCCTTGAATTGCTCACGGCCCTTGCCCTTGCCCCCTACTTCAACAACCAGTTCATCACCATCGAGCATGACCGCATAGTCGGGAGTTTTCCGGCCTCGAGTCGATTTGAGATAGGAGTACTCCATCCCGGCCATCCTGAAGCTCTCAGTTACGAAGTCTTCCCGAACCGCACCGATTGCGTTTTCGTAATCCTCATACAAAAGTCGATATGGAAGACAAAACAACACTTTTGGTTCCCTCAACACATTGGTCCCAGTGGGGAAAACCGGATTGAGCAGGAAGGCGCGCGTTAACAACGATACATACTGTTCACTTTTGTACTTGGTAATCCCGACATTCCTCGCGATGGAGGTATAGTTTATACCTTCGACCTTCGACCGACCCGCAAAAGACAACACCTTCCGTATGAGTGGGAGTTCATCTACCGCAAGACGTTCAACTGCGGGGATATCTCGGGTGATAATCGTTTCCACAACATTTTGAAGCAGAAGGAGGACCTGCGGTTCCTCGAGGGAAAAGGGCATGCACCCGCCTTTGAGATATTTCTCGAAGAGATACTCATAACGCATGTACCCCCGATCGAAATCGCCCGCGATGACATTGTTAAGGCTCAATGGTGGAAGAGAATCACCTGTTTTGAAATTGATGTACTCTCGAAATGAGAAGGGAAACATGTGCAGAAGCCGGATTCTGCGAGAGAGGTCATATGCGGTAGAGAAGAGAGAATGGGAAACTGAACTGGTAAAGATTACTCGAACATGCAAAAAATCAAACATCTTCTTGAGTGCTTCATGGTAGTCCCGCTTGAAATGAATCTCATCGAGCAGAATCGTACCGGCATTATAATCCTCGCTGAGCGTCTTGATCGTTTCAAACAGGTCGGCGTCGCCAAGCGTGTCGGCGGCTACATAGAAGGAATTATCGATCTTGGAGGCCAATTGTTTGAGGAGCACGGTTTTCCCAACCCCACGAGGCCCCACGAGACCAATGAAGTGCTTTCCGGGCTCATTGGCCACTGCATCAAATACAAATCTGGTGCGCCTGAAACGTTCGACATCGCTTTTAGCGATCCGATCCAATTCCAAAAGGTCTGTTACAGACATATTCCATCCCGCCCATATGATAGTGCCTGTCCGAAAACTCCCGTTCATTGAGTCCCGAATTAACTTCGGGAAGATGAACTCCCCGTTTCAGACCGAAGACGGGCACCTTCCCGATTGAAATCGGGACTCGGTGTCCGTTTTCGAGGGTTCTCGGACAGACACTATGATAGCATTTTAGTTAGAAATTTACTAAGAATGCATACATTTTAGCAAATAGATTTTCAAAAAGTGCCTTTATTGGGCATCAGTTCCGCAGTATACTTTCCCGGACTGAAGTCCGGGACATGCAGTTTTTCGGATGGAATTCTGGGCGGCAGGGTTCTTGAGAACTCCTGAAACTCGAAGGTCAGACGGCTATTGGCGACTTCTTTTCCACCGCATTCAGCAGAATGCTTCTCGCTTCCATCACCCGATCGAGCACCGGGGCATCGGTCAACAGAATTCGGATCGAAAAGGGCTTCTCGTAGGCAACTTCGACCTCTCGATCTCCGGCAGAGGCAATGACCGACTTCATCTGCTCGGCGATTTCTTTTTCCTTGCCGCCGTCGAACTGAACCCCCAGGATTCCCTCTTCACTATTGAGACTAACCCGCGATGCCCCAAGCGTTCGCGCAATCGCCCTGACCCCCATGCTGAGAACCAGTGCATTGACCGGTTTGGGCAGAGGTCCGAACCGATCCACCAAACCCTCCCGAACCTGCTTGATCTCATCCTCGGTGCGAGCGGCCGATAATTCCTGATACACTGTAACCCGTGCCGAACTCTCGGACACATACTCCGAAGGGATATACGCATCGAGCGGAAGATCGAGAACCGGACCGGTGTCTTCGGGCTCGGGCGGTAATCCCTTGATCTCATTGACCGCTTCCTTGAGCAGCTTGCAGTACAACTCAAAGCCGATCTGAGAAATGAACCCATGCTGCCGCGTACCAAGGATATTACCCGCGCCACGAATCTCCAGGTCTCGCATGGCAATCTGAAACCCGGAGCCCAGATCGGTGTATTGCTCCAGGGCACGAAGGCGCTTGAGGGAGAGTTCACTCACTTTTCGAAATGGGGGTGTCAGAAGAAATGCATACGCCTGTTCGGCCGATCTGCCGACTCGTCCCCGCAACTGGTACAACTGTGAAAGACCCAGCATATCGGCTCGCGTCACCACGATCGTATTTACGTTGGAAATATCAAGACCGTTTTCGATAATTACGGTTGAAATCAGCACGTCGAACCGACCCGCTATAAACTCTCGCATTTTGAGTTCAAGTTCTTTTTCATCCATCTGCCCATGCGCCGTTATCACCCGGGCCCGCGGCACGAGCATTTCAATCTTGTCCCGAAGCTGCTCCAGCTTGCTGATCCGGTTATTTACGATATAGACCTGCCCTCCGCGATCCAATTCGTTCTCGAGAGCATCCCGCAGTACCTGATCGTGCTGCTCCATGACACGTGTCTCGATAGGCAACCGGTTGCGCGGCGGCGTGTTGATTATGCTCAGATCCCGCGCCCCGATCAGCGACATATGAAGCGTACGCGGAATAGGCGTTGCGGTCATCGAGAGGACATCTACGTGGGAGCGGTACTCAACCAACTTCTCTTTGTGCTTGACCCCGAACCGCTGCTCTTCATCGACAACAAGTAGTCCCAGATTCTTGAACTGGACATCTTTGGAAAGCACCCGATGAGTCCCGATCACGATATCGATTTCGCCGGTTTTGAGCTTGGCTACGGTTTCCCGCTGCTCCTTTGCGGAAAGGAAACGACTCAGCATCCCGATTTTAACTGGAAAGTTGGCCATTCGTTCGGCAAATGTGGCACGATGCTGCGCGACCAGAATGGTTGTGGGGGCAAGGACCGCTACCTGATATCCGGAGAATACGGCTTTGGCCGCCGCGCGCATGGCCACCTCGGTTTTCCCGAAACCTACATCACCGCACACCAGCCGATCCATGGGCGTGTGGGCCTCCATGTCTTTCTTGAGATCCCTGATCGCCTGGTCCTGATCGGGAGTCTCATCGTAGGCGAAAGATTCTTCGAACTCTTTCTGCCAATTGGAGTCTTTGGGGAATTGTATGCCCTCGAAATACTGGCGTTTAGCGTACAGCTCGATAAGCTCCTGCGCCATTTCCCGAAGCGACTCTTTGGTTTTCTGTTTCGTGCGCTCCCAGGCAGGGCTCCCGAGTTTCGACAGCGCGGGATGGAACGAATCCTTCCCGACATATTTCTGGACCTTGCTGAAATCCTCGACCGGTACATACAGCTTGCCGCCGGAGAACTGAAGGGCCATGCAGTCCTTGCTGGTCCGACCGGTCTTGATTCGTTCGACCCCGACAAATTTACCGATTCCCCGGTCCACATGAACCACATAGTCGCCCGGGTTGAGCGCATCGAATCCGGTGATCGGCGTCCCGGCGCCCGACCGCTTGAACCGCATCGGACGTTCCGACCGATTGAAAATCCGGGTCTCGGTATAGACAGCCCGGTTGTGAAGGGTGTCCACGAATCCACATTCGAGATAACCGATATGTATCGAAACCTCGGGACATCGCTCCCCCACCAGGTCCGTCAGACGCTCGGCGCGACCCAGGTTCGGGCAAAGTATATCGACCGCGATTCCCCGCCCGGCTTTATCCGAAAGATCATTGATCAACGGATCGATCGTGGAAGTGGGAAATGACGGCTGATCGATCATTTCGGCGCGATATTCCTTTTCCACCTCACCAGGATCGAGTGTCCCGGCGAAAACAATGGGAAATATCGAAAGGTCCTCGAGAATTTCATCCTGTGATGCAAGCAACTGTTCCGGTCTGGATACCAGATCCCTGTAGGCATCGGGCACACGACTGAGATGTCGGTAGTAGTTCTCTTCGACCGCCTCCATCCGATGGTTTATCTGGAGGATATCGTCCCACATGATAGTTGTCGAAGACGGAAGATAGTCGAGGAGCGTCGCTTTCGGAAGCGCAAACCAATGATAAAACCACTCAATACCTTCCCTGTCATGAAGCTGCTTCCACGAATGCTCGAGATTGTTGATGCCTGTCGGATCGATTCCCTGTTCCTCGGAATACTCCCGCATCGTTTGGAGCGCCTCGTTGATCGCCTCATCACTGAGTGCAAATTCTCCCATTGGAAAAATCTCGGCATCCTCGATCGATCGACGGGATTTCTGCGTAAAAATGTCGAACCGACGGATCGACTCGATGGTATCTCCCCAGAATTCGAGACGAATCGGGTTCTCCATCATGAAAGGATAGATATCGAACACCCCACCGCGTATGGCAAACGTCCCGAGATTCTCAACCGTAGTTTCCCGTCGGAATCCGTTTTCGGTAAGCCACCCGGCCAGCGTCCCCATCTCGATTTCCTGACCGACATGAAGCCGAATGACGCGATTGAACAACGTTTTGGAGGGCAGGACTCTTTGAAGCAGAACCGCCGCCGGGGCGACGACAACTCGTTCTCTGCCGGACATGAGATCGGAAAGGCACGCAAACCGACTCTCCACGACCGGTCCGAACGGCGATTTCATATTATATGGAATAGCATCGCGCGACGGGAAAGTGGTTACCCGATCCTCACCCACAAGCATTCCGCACTCTTCGGCAACAACGTCGACCCGCTTGCCCTCGGGCACCAGAACCAGGACGGTACTCTGAGTGGACTCGAATATTTCGGCGGCCAGAAAAGAATCCGAACTCCCGGCAAGCCCGCGAAAGCACGCGCGATCCGGACGGCTTTCGCGCCAGTCGTCGATTCCGGGAAAGGCTCCCTTATTCCATGATTTCTTATATGCTTTTATTTCCATACGGAAACAGTACGATTTGAGGACTGCAAATACGAACCGCTTGTTACGGTATTCGCGCCAGATTTACATCGGCATAGCAGATTCAGCGACCTGGCCCAAGTTTCGCGATCAACTCACGGCATTCCGCGTAAGATATTGCACGCTCTCGACTGCGAAACCTGGGCTTGAATGAATTTGGCACCTTCTGACGAGAAAAAATCGATACAATGCGAAAAACCCGTCTCCGGAGGCCGGGGACGGGTACTTTCAATTAAACTATGGTGAGCCAGGATGGATTCGAACCATCGACTCTCGGCTTAAAAGGCCGATACTCTACCGCTGAGTTACTGGCCCACGGAGAATTTGTATGTCGCAAATGTCTCACCAATACTCTCGGTTAGACATATCCGTGGTTTCTGAATCGCATCGAAACGCTCGACAGAAATGATAAAATAGTTTCCCGGAGCCGTTTCGATCAAGTCTAAAGTTTGAGGCTCCAGGTTCGAAGTGGCGGCGATCGGCTGTTCCTCCAGTCAGGTCTGATGTTTGCTTCATGTTTTTCTCATTCAGCTACCTTGAACCTGAACTGAGCGATTATCTCGCGGAAAATGGCTAAATCTCATGGCCGATACGGATTTCAGAAATCTTGCACATACCCCAGTGGGTATGCACTGCGATTCCTTCAACCCGTCTTGTCTCATGAGATTACGCCATTTCCTAACCCAAGTTTCGCAGTCGAGAACCGCCGTACCGCGATGTATTGAGCGGAGCCGAAATGCCGAGGCGATGTCCCGAGCGGTGCGTTGTGTTGAGCGTAGTCGAAACATCGAGGGATAGAGCATTATGCGTAAGATG
>CAYFVL010000076.1:0-21063 GCA_964346405.1 uncultured Fibrobacterota bacterium | reverse complement strand
CTCGACTGCGAAACCTGGGTTAAATAATTGACGGAGAACGTAAAAAATGTCGGAGAGTGGCTTTCTGCCGAATATCGGATACAATGATGAGTACGATATCATAGTGTGCGGCGGCGGTCCCGCCGGATGCACCGCTGCGGTTGCCGCCGCAAAAGAAGGAGCACGTGTGTTGCTGGTGGAGTCCACCGGTGCGCTGGGAGGCATGGGGACCTCCGGTCTTGTTCCGGCGTGGTGTCCGGTCACCGACAGTCAAAGGGTCATCTACGGGGGACTTGCCCGGGAGGTGTTCGATCGTGCCCGCGAAGGGGTCGCGCATGTCCCGAGGGATAGCTTTGACTGGGTTGCAATCAATCCCGAAATGCTCAAACGTGTCTACGATGAGATGGTTGTTGATTCGGGGGTGCATGTTCTGTTTCTGTCGAGCGTGTGCGGAGTACGGGTGAATGGTGGTGCTCTGGAAGCGGTATTGGTGGCGAACAAAAACGGTCTTACCGCATACCGGGCACGGGTCTTTGTTGATTGTACCGGTGACGGAGACCTGGGAGCCTGGGCCGGAGTTCCGTTTGAAAAGGGCGACGCCACAACCGGCGAGATGCAACCGGCGACGCATTGTTTTGTTCTTTCTAATGTCGATAGTTTCGCACTTTCGTATCTGGGACGCGTTACCCGAGACTCCGACAACAGCCATATGGCCGCTATCCTGAGAAGCAGCAAATACCCGTTGATTAAAGATCGACATTGCTGTAACAATTTTCTCGGGCCTTCGACAGTCGGCTTCAACGCCGGACACCTGTGGGATGTCGACAACACCGATCCCCAGTCGATCACCAATGCGCTCATGCTGGGTCGTCAAACCGCCGAACAATATCGACAGGCGTTGGCTGAAGTGTATCCGAAAGCTTTTGCGAATTCATTCCTGACCGCCACGGGCTCGCTTATGGGAATTCGGGAGACGAGAAGAATCATGGGCGATTACGTTCTTACCATCGAGGACTTTCTTGCTCGACGGAGTTTTCCCGATGAAATCTGCCGCAACAGCTATCCCGTAGATATCCATACCTCACGAAATGAAATCGAAGCGGATCAGCGGGGAGAGGTCGATGCAATGGGTCGTTTTGAACGGTACAAACCGGGCGAGTCCCATGGGATTCCCTATCGCTGTCTGACGCCGAAGGGGATCCGAAATCTTCTCGTTGCCGGAAGGTGCATCTCAACGGATCGTCCTGTCCAGGCAAGTACGCGTGTCATGCCGGTGTGCCTCGCGGTTGGGCAGGCCGCGGGTACGGCGGCCGGTATGGCGGGTGGGCGGAGCGATTCCGATGTCCACGCGATCGACACCGATTCGCTTCGCAAACAGCTCAAGGCCGACGGAGCGTATTTGCCGTAATCGCCCGCTGGAGTCACGGGTTCGGAACAAATAGTTGATTATCCCTGAGTCAATTCAAGAACGGCAATTTCAGGAGTACAATTAAATCGGACAGTGTGGATCGTCCCTTCGATACCCCGCGAAATGAACACCGGGCAGGATGCCGTCAGCAGTCCGGCACCGCCAACTGCCGCCCCCATTTAAAAAAAACGCCGTCTTTCCAAAAGAAAGTAATTCGCGTCGGCCCATGTGGGGTTTCGTGAAAATGGCTGCTCTGCTCAGCTCACGTGCGTTCGGTACTCCGGCCCCGAAGGGCCGGTATTCGCATTAGTTAGAGCTTTGCAACCTTGCGGCATACGGTACTTTGCGAGAGCGCCGCGGTTCCGAATTCGCTCAATTCCCAAACGGAAAAAACGCCCCCGCACTCATTTTGAAAACGTCTCGGTTGCGAAATTTTCCACGAAGCTCGAAAAAGAAATAGGCCCGGGGATTCACTCGCAGCTCCAGTCCGGTAAACAGGTTCACGAGTGAGGTTAGATCCGAATCGACATTAGATCGGTCGTCCGGCACCGGACCCGGTTCTCGGGGGTCGAATTCTTCAATCGACCGGTCCCACCGAACGAGCATACCCGGCCCAAAACCCGCGTATGGTTTCAACGGAAAATCGTCGCGAACCGGCGGAATGTACCGTCCATCTCCGATGTTCAGGGCGAGCTGGGTATAGCGATTGCGCCGGATAATCCAATAATTGTCGTTGTAATCCCGGATACCCCTATCTCTGGATCGGGTCCACAAATCCATAGAAGGAAAGTAGCTAAACGTTCCGATTCGATCGACCTTAAAGGAAACATCAAACCGCACGGCACCCCCAAGTGTGGGGCCGAGATTCTCAGGCGCGACAAAAGCGGTATTGAGCCCCCAGGCCATGAGAATGTCGTTGAGCCTTGGCTGAGACCACACGGATAGTGCACTGAATGCAATAACCAGGGCTGTTGTCCGCATTTTGTTTGTCATAGAATCGCTCCTGTTCCGATGGCATTCGGAAATAGTGGTCGGCGGTACCGGGTACGTTACGTTTAGCAATGCAATCGGCATTCCGTTTTCCGGAACACCGCGTTCAATTCGGTTTAATTAAATTAATGTTGATATCTTACTGAAGTATATCGCCCGGGACTAATGAGACGCAAGAATACATTGACATTAATTCGCCAATCAGTTATTTTATAAATCTGTGGCAGCGTAGCTCAGTTGGTTAGAGCAGTGGAATCATAATCCACGAGTCCGGGGTTCGAGTCCCTGCGCTGCTACTTTCTTTCCTTTCAAACCTTCCCAGCCTGTGTTTTTCATGTGTACCGAAGCAGTCGCTTCCTTCTGGCGAACCCATTGTGCTTCGGCCGATTCGCTTGCTATTGCAGTCAGCGGCGGAAGCGATTCTGTTGCGCTCCTCCATATATTTGCTCAAATTCGAGAATCTCTGGGTATTCGGTCGCTCGGTGTTATCCACGTGGATCATTGTCTTCGGGGAGAAGAATCCAATCGAGATCGTGAATTTGTGGCGGAATTGACCGAAAAGCTGGAGCTACCGCTGCACGTGACATTCCTGAAGGGGAAAAACGCCGACGATCCCGGGATCGAGAACTGGGCGAGAGAGAGGCGGTACGGATTCTTCCACCATATTCAACGCAATTTCGGGTACCGCTATATTGCCACCGGACATACCGCCGACGACCAGGCGGAAACGATTCTCCTGCGGATATTTCGAGGTACCGGCCTGACCGGTCTTCACGGCATCCACGCGGTTCGCGAAGACGGCATAATCCGTCCTCTTCTGAGCCTGGACCGGGAAACGCTGAGGGATTGGCTGAGACGGAGTTCATTATCCTGGCGCGAAGACGCCTCCAACAACGAGGTCCATTTTACCCGCAATTGGCTTCGGTCCGAGATCCTTCCACCGGTCAAAGCACGGTTCCCCGGCGCGGTTGATCATATTCGGGCTCTTGGTCACGATGCCGAAGAAATCATTTCGGCGTTGGACGATCAGGTACATGCGTGGATTGACCGCCACGTGTCGCGGGATAGTGGCGAAGAACTCGTTCTCAAAAAGCCTTTGACGGACACTAACCGAATCGTTGTCGCCGAAAGCATGGTTCGTCTTTTCCGGAACAGAAGAATAGCAATCGACAGAAATCACGTACAGGAATTCCTGCGCAACGTCTCCAATACGAGCGGAACCTATCTTCTACCCGGGGGCTGGAGGTACCATCCGTCGCGGCACTCCATAAGAGTAGTGAATGCCGATAGTTCGAAGCGGTGGGAGGACTTTGAGGCAGTGGCGGCAATTCCCGGAAGTGTCGAAATCCCGCCCGGCATGGAACGTATCGCGTGTACCCTGATATCGCCCGAAGATGTTCGGGGCCGATTCGATCCCGAGAACCGGATTGCCTTTCTTGATTTTGATCGGTGCGGTGAACATCTGAGGATTCGATATCCGGACCCCGTCGACAGGTTTCGTCCTTTGGGAGCGCAACGGAGTCGGAAGTTAAACGATTTTCTGAAAAGTCGCGGAGTCAATCGTTATGCCCGTGCAAGGACAATCCTGGTTTCTCGCCCCGACCACACTGTCGTGTGGATACCTGAGACGGCGATTGGGCACGACTTCCGAATCAGCTCGAAAACTTCCCGGGTACTGCGAATAAGCCTGGAGGAAACCCCGAAATAGCTTGTGAAAAGGTTTCCCCCTATCCGTTCCGGACGCCACTTCATTGTGGCTTTGGGTTTATCAAATCTTTCAGCTTTGTCGGCAGAAGTGTATGATTGTGGGATTTGATCAATTTTCGTGACATGCAGCGAGTACTTAATATGTATTTTAGAGGTTTTCCGGCAACACCGGATTCGACTGATTGACCGGATGTCGGGGCTTCACTTTAGTTGTAGACCGTCTTTGGATCGTGCAACTCCTTGAAGGAGAAAAACTCAATTGTTGGACAACAAAAAAAATCAGAAAAGAAATCTTCCAAACATGCGGAAGCAAAACGATAACGGTGGCGGTGACGGGAAAAAACCGAAGAAAGATCCGTCGCGGACAATTATCACCTGGGTAATAGTGGTTCTTGCCGTCTTTCTGGGGCTCCACCTGTTACAGGAGCAGGGGGGACAAGGACACGTGGACGTGCCATACAGCGTGTTTCGTGAGTGGATCGAGACCGGTGGTGTTCCGATCAAGGAAGCTCGTGTCCTTCAGAAGGGTATCAACCGTGCCGTATTATACGGCGAGGTAGGAGATCCCGACGCGCTCAGGCGGGTGCCGGGAGTTGATGAAGTGAACGGAAATACGCAGTTCAAAGTGAACCTTCCATTCCTCGACTCTGAAATGCTCAAAGAGTGGGACAAAATGGGCTTTCGGTACGATTTTGAAGCTGAGGAATTCAGTATCTGGAATGTTCTTCTTGGTGCGTGGCCGTTTCTGTTGATGATTCTGATATGGATTATCATGATGCGCAATATGCAGGGCGGTCAGAAGGGGATCTTCTCGTTCGGCAAAAGTCGAGCGAAACTTCAGCCGATGGATCGGCCGAGAAACACGTTCGCCGATGCCGCCGGTGTCGAAGAGGCTAAAGCGGAGCTGGAGGAGATCATAGAGTTCCTCAAAGATCCCAAGAAGTTCAAGCGTCTGGGCGGAAAAATTCCGAAAGGAGTTCTGCTTCTCGGCCCTCCCGGAACCGGCAAGACGCTTCTTGCAAGGTGCGTGGCGGGAGAGGCAGGGGCGCCGTTTCTTTCGATGAGTGGTTCGGATTTTGTCGAGATGTTCGTCGGTGTGGGGGCATCCAGGGTCAGGGATCTCTTTGAAACCGCCAAGCGTAATTCTCCCTGTATAATATTCGTGGACGAAATAGACGCGGTAGGTCGTCAGCGTGGCGCCGGCCTTGGCGGTGGACATGATGAGCGCGAGCAGACTCTGAATCAGATGCTGGTCGAGATGGATGGCTTTGAGGAGAACTCCGGTATTATCATGATGGCCGCGACAAACCGTCCCGACGTACTCGATCCCGCGTTGCTCCGGCCTGGTCGTTTCGACCGTCAGATAGTTGTCGATGTACCGGACATCAAAGGACGAGAGGGTATCCTGAAGGTGCATACCAACGGCATCCCTTTGGCCCAGGATGTTGATTTGACCACCATCGCAAGGGGAACCCCAGGCTTTGTCGGGGCGGATCTGCGAAATCTGGTTAACGAAGCGGCTCTTATGGCGGCTCGATTCGGCCAGGACAATGTTACCATGCTCGATTTTGAGGAAGCGAAAGATCGCGTCATGATGGGCGCCGAGCGAAAGAGCATGGTGCTTTCAGATGAAGAAAAGCGGAGCACCGCGTACCACGAGGCCGGCCATGCGATATGTAACTGGTACTGCACCGATGCGGATCCTCTCCACAAGGTAACGATTATTCCTCGTGGACGGGCGCTGGGCGTGACATATTCTCTTCCGGGAGAGGATAAACACAGTTATACCAAAGGATACATTATCGATCGAATCTGTATCCTGATGGGCGGACGGGTCGCCGAACAGTTGGTATTCGGAATCCAGACCACCGGAGCCGCCAACGATATAAAGGTGGCCACCGACCTGGTTCGAAGAATGATCTGTGATTTCGGTATGACCGAGGAACTCGGTGCGATCAGCTATGGTGAAAAGGACGAGCAGATCTTTCTGGGAAGAGAAATCTCCCGTCATCGGGATTACTCGGACAGCACTGCTGAGACGATTGATAAAACAATGCGGAGAGTCCTCGAGGAGCAACTGGAACGCGCAAAGAACATACTGACCGATCACCGGGATCAACTGGAACGCCTGGCCAAATCCCTGCTCGAACATGAACTGCTGGATAGAGAAGAAGTGGCGGTAATAATCAGTGGCGACGTGCTGATAAGGGCTAAAAAAACGCGAACCCTGCCTCCTCGGAAACAACGCATCAGTGCGTCGGAGGGCTCCAAAGAGTCCGTCGGGGAAGCAAAGGATCAACCCACCGAGATCGTGGACGCCGAAGAAGTTCATGTTGATCTTGAGTCTTCATCGGCGGAACCCGGTATCTCGAAGGGAGAAAACACCGAAACGGATAGCGGACCGAAATCTCAGCCTTGATTAACCTGCCGACAGGGCGGAAACGGCGGAAGGACCTTATCCGGTTTTACAGTCATCGTTCCAGGGGGGACCGTCGTGGGGAAGAACCCGCGGTCCTCTTTCGTGCGGTACACTACGGGTGTAAATTGCCTCCAATCGTTCCGTTCGCCAGCCGTCGTATACCCAAATAGTCCGGGAATGTCGAAACGGTCGTTCCCGACGAGAATCACGAAAGAGCGGCATGCACAATTCCCTTTCAGTTCTTGGTAACCAATTCGTAATCATGGGTGTGCTTAACGCGACACCCGATTCCTTTTACCCCGGAAGTCGAAATCGCGACTGTGATTCCGTGGATCGTATTGTATCCAGAATGCTCGATGATGAAGTCGACATTATCGATGTCGGTGGGGAATCGACTCGGCCCGGAGCGGAATCGGTCTCGGGTGAAGAGGAATGCCGACGAATTTTGCCCGTCATTCAAAAAATTCGTCGTCTGACCGACAAACCGATAAGTATCGATACAGTCAGAGCCGAAACGGCCCGGCGAGCATTTGAGGCCGGGGCGACCTGGATCAATGATGTGAGTGCCGGAAGGTTCGACGAGCGCATGGCCCCTACGGCCGCCGAATTGAGTTGCCCGGTAGTCGTTATGCACAGCCGCAAATCTCCCGGGGACATGCAAATGTCTCCTCATTACGAGGATGTGGTTTCCGAAGTAGGTGATGAACTGAGGTCGGCGATCAAGGTGTTTCTCGAAGCCGGTGTCGATCGCGATAATATTATCGTTGATCCGGGGATCGGGTTCGCGAAACGGTTTGAGGACAACCTTGCCTTGTTGAAGAATCTGGAGAAATTGGAAAACCTCGGGTTTCCGATTCTGATCGGCACATCGAGAAAATCGTTCATTGGTTCGATTACCGGAAGAGGTGTCGAAGAGAGACTGTACGGATCATTAGGGTCGATAGCTTCGGCATATCTGCATGGTGCACGCATTTTCCGTGTGCATGATGTTGGACCGACCCGTGATTTCCTGAAGGTATTTTCTGCTATTGAGTCGAGCGCATGAAGAAGCCCGTTTCACCTGGTGTCGCCGATCGTAAGCATAAACGAAGAACGACGATATTGGTGTTGGTGCTCGTATTTCTGGCTTTGCTGTTGTTTTTTTTGCGGGCATGGCTACCGTCGTCGGAGTTCGAACCGATTAAACCGGCCACCCGGGGTGGTTCGGGATTGGATTCCACGGGATCATACGTTCCGGACTCGGGTTCAATTACGGACTCTCTGAAAGACATGGTGACCGACACCGGAGATACGGTGTCGGATACAACCGAATCAGCGATACTCGGAGATCCGATAAATGATGCTCAGAAAAGTGATATGAAGGAACACAATACAGAGCAACGCAAAAAAAACGTAAACTCCGTGTCCCGTTCTTTGGAGCACGAGGTGGATTCCTCTTCGGATTCCGGGGAAATCACCACCGGCTCACCGCACGACAGTTCCGATTCGGGTTTTGCCGAGGTAATCTACGACACTTCAGATGTGGACGCACCGCATTCCGATCCATGCGAGTTCGACACGATACCCCCCTGGGTGTTCGCCGATCCTTCGGGCGGATTGCATGCCTCCGCGCCGTCGGTTGAACTCAGGTCCGATGATTACGCGGTCATTGAATGGCGTTTCGGGGATGAGGTGGAATGGAAATCGTACAGGGGGTCTCCGATACCCGTTACGGAGAATGCACAACTGGTATTTCGAGCGTTCGACGACTGCGGGAACATGAGTGAGATTCGCTCGGAGGAGTACGACCTGGGTGGTGGGCCGGATGAGGCTCACTGTCCCGGTGGGATGACCTATATCGAGATTTCCGACGTTCGTTTTTGTATCGACACCTATGAATGGCCGAATAAAAAAGGAGCGAGACCGCGGGCGTTTGTCTCGATCTATCAGGCGATGGATTCCTGTTTTACCGTGGGGAAACGTCTTTGCACCACGGAGGAGTGGTCGCTGGCGTGTGCGGGGCCGTATAGCCGACCCTATCCGTACGGGGATGTCTATGAACCGCGTGCCTGCAACACTCAGGACACGACTTTGGCGCGTTCGGGTTCGTGTCCGGAGTGTCGCGGGTATTTCGGGGTGCAGGATATGTCGGGGAATCTTGCGGAGTGGACGGATACGCGCTCGTCGCGAAACCGGCAATTTTATAATGTTATGGGCGGTTTCTGGGCAACCGGATCCAACGCCACCTGCAGAAACGAAAGATACAGCTATTACCCACAGAACAGGCACAATCCGGTGGGGTTTCGCTGTTGTGCGGATGCGGAATAATACCGATTCCATCATTGGAAACGGACTCACTGTATGTTTCATCGGACGGTAGTCCGGGAGAGCAAAGGACAGGGTTTGATTCGTACACTGACGGTTATTTTGATCGGTATCGTACTTTTTGCCGCTCAGGGCCTGTTTGCGCAGAAACTCCAATACGAGTACCCCCATATCGAAGGGTTTCATCCGCTCGATGAGGCCGGTCCGGTTGCCAACGTTTTCCAGACCGAGTCTCCGGCGGTGCTGGATCTCAACACTTCACTGCTGACCGATACGGCGATTATCGACTTTGAGAAACGGCAGATAACCTTTATCCGGGCCGATAAGTTTGCGGGTATTCCGGTATGGCGGTATCACTATGATGAACTCGAGGAATACCTCAGTGCTCGTCAACGATTCGTATACACGGATTTGTGGCGTTCGCATCTCAAACCCCCCGAGAGAAAACCAAAAACGAAGACAGGTTTTCAGCGTCTCGAACTGGTGGCCCCAATCCACTATCCTCCCTGGGCGCGGCGGGTCCTTGGAAACGAGCCGCCGAAACTGAGTATTCGCGGTTATCAGGAGATCATGCTCGGGGCGGCCTGGCAGAAACGCGTGCGTGATGAAGAGGTCCTGAATGATCAGACCCCGAGCCTCGAGTTCGACCATAACAATGCATTCACGATTCAGGGCTCGGTAGGTCGGTTGATCAATGTAGAAATAAAATATGGAAATGATCAGGGGTTTGAGTCCAATATTGGTGAGGACATGCTGAAAAATCTCAAAATCGAGTATCGGGAAGACAGCACCGGTGAACTCGAGGATGAGGTTATTCAGGAGGTCGTTGCCGGGTATACCAATTTTTCCATGCCGGGCGCAGGATTGGCGGGGTACTCCGAATCTCACGAAGGGCTGTTTGGTATCAAGGTCCGTTCCCGTCTAGGGCCACTCGAACTCACTACTATTGCCAGCCATGAACAGGGAGAAACAAAGAAAGAAGAGCTTTCTCTGAGCACGGCGGGGCAGAACACCACAATCGATGAGAAAAAATTCAAGGAATACAAAGCATTCTTTTTTCTGGACTCCATGTATCTCAACAAATATCTGGGACTACGGGAAGACAGCGTCCCACCGGTCACCAATCTGAAGATCTATCGCCAGGCCATTAACCAGCGTGTCGCCATTGGTCTGGATTCGATTACGGCATATTTTGGATATGACGACAGTCTCATTGAACAGGAAGCCCGTAAATTCGTGGAGTTGAAAGAGAATACACACTACGAACTCGAGCCGGAGAAAGGCTGGGTGTGGTTCTACGACTCGGTTGACATAAAAGAGGACGACGTGATCGGCATATACGCCGAGTTTGGTGATGAAAAGGTGAAGGGAAGCCTGGGCACCGGTAGAGGAGACGATACACTGTGGGTGCTGAAGGCTAGAAATGATAAGAGAAACAGCCCAAGCTACTGGCTTTTGTGGCGGAATGTCTACGAAATTCCGTCGGGGGCAAAACGAGACGATTTCAAGATAAGCATCACCCGTACGGTCGAAGGGGTCACGTACGAGAAAAACGATAAAGGGCAGTATTTCACAACGATTCTGGGACTCGCGGATGAAAATAACAAGACCTATGTTTCAAACAGCGATATTTTCGATTTTGACAGAGGGTATCTCATAATACCGCCTTTCGGCAACGACCCGAAAGGAAATCTTCCGTTCGCGAATCCCGCACTCGGTACGACACGGGACATCGAAAATGCGAATCCCGCTATTTACAGGGTTACCGAAACGGATCCCGATGAAGAAGGAAACAAGTGGTCGGATTATGACGCCAAATTCGAAATCGGGATGACCGGGAAAAGCCGGCAAACAAATTTCCAGATCGGGTACGGGGGAATCCTGTACGGTAGCGAAACAATCAAAATGGGCAATATCGAACTGGTACGGAATGAAGACTATACAATAGATTATGAGAGCGGATTTTTGCAGTTGATCTCCGACCGGGCCAGAAGCGCGGACAATATAAGTATCGATTATCAGTCCGAATCCCTTTTTGTGTTTGACCGTCGGGTATTTCTTGGAGCACACGGCAAAATAGACCTGCCCAATATCGGACGCAGCTCCTATCTGGCCACAAGTGTTCTTTACCAGACCACCGCAACCGGTGACCGTCTGCCCCGAATTGGTCAGGAGCCGTTCAACCGATTTCTGGTTGGGGCGAATACCAAACTCGATTTTGAGCCCGAATGGATGACGCAAGCAGTCAACCTTCTTCCACGTATCACTACCGATTCCAGATCGTCCGCCGTGTTTGACGCCGAAGTCGCGCACAGTCGGATGACGCCGAATGCCGGAAGCGAGGCCCTCGTCGACAATTTCGAGGCGAGTAATCGATCGTATTCTCTGGGACTTTCGGATGTTGGATGGTTTCGGGCCAGTCCTCCGAAGGATTTTGTGGGGACAACGGAATCAGACGGCACTGCCCCGCCTCCGTATTTTTTCAATACCCCGGCCTGGGAAACCTACTGGTATACGCCCGAAGGTGACCATAGGACATCGACTTACAATCTCTGGGCCTGGAGTGAAAACAAGGATGCCGAGAGATACAAACAGAACACGTATGCGACCACAATGAAACTGGTGACCCAACCGGTTCCTCAGAATGAGGAACTTCGTAGCATGTTGGTTATTGACGCAGACAGCAGCAAGCATGTCAGGCCGTGGGCGGGTATCATGACGGTGCTTCCCGAAGGCCTCAACGATCGCGATGATGATCGGTATTTTGAACTGATTATAAGAAATCCCGAAGATGGAAAGCTGCATATCGATTTTGGTCAGGTGAGCGAGGATCTCATACTTGATGGAATGCAGCCCAATGGTGAGCACGATGTCGAGTCCGATGAGCTTGTGGGCGAAGACCGATACCAGAACTCATTGGACAAGGGCCTGGACGGCCTGGAGGATTCTGAAGAGATATGGTTCGTGCCCAATTATCGGAAATGGGTCGAGTCCGGCGAGGTCGAATGGGTTTCACTGGGGCACGGCGATCCTCGCCTCGGTAAATTCAGTAATGACCCGGCCCGCGACAATTGGCGCTCGTATGACGGGGTTGAAGACGGCGAAAAGGATAATTTCCCATATGTGAATGGGACGCAGGGCAACAAATACATGGACTATGAAGATCTGAACGCCGATGGGTTCAGAACAAATGAGAATGTTTTTCGCGCGTCAATCGATTTGTCCGATGTTTCCGAATACAAGGTGGAAGGCTCAACGGTGCGGGGAGACAGTGGTTGGGTACACCTCCGTATTCCGATCAAAGAAGCGGGAGTGATGGATACGATCGGAGGAATCAAGGCCTGGACCGATATCGATTTTGTCCGGATATGGTGGAACGATTTCGCGCCCTCGAACCTTTCTGCCTCCCGGGAGCTGGAATTCGCCAAAATTGAGTTTGTCGGCAATCAGTGGGAAGCCGAAACCGACTCGGGGGGCTTTACCAATTTGTCGGTTGCGATTCTCAACAACGAAGACAACCTGGGTACCTACTATTCACCCCCGCACATGAAAAAGGAACGCAACGAGGCAAATCCGGATTTGCCGAAACGGGAACAGGCGCTTTCGTTTTCCTGGGGGGGGGTTGAGCCTGGGGATACGACTGTTGCCGAGAGGCAGCTATGGCAGGCGAACGACCTTTCGGCGTATGAGCAAATCAAGATGTTTGTGAAGGTTCACGATGAGGAACTAATTGGGTATGGCGGTCCAAGTCAGAAAACCGATCCGCGGACATGGTTCATATTCCGATTCGGTAGCAACGACTCGACTTATTACGAGTATATGACCCGCCTGGAAAACCTGCGAAGCGCATGGGAGTCGCGAGACGGACTGGTTATAGACCTCGAGCTGTATTCTGAGCTCAAACTGAGGTATCTTGAAGATTATCCGAGTCCATTGAAGTACGACACGGCTATCACCAGCGAGAATGAAGTGCATCGTATCTTCAGTAAGACGGGTATTGCCCCTGCGTTCACCAGCATTAAATACATGGCTTTAGGGGTGGCCCGTGACCCCTATTCGGAGAATCCCGGTGGCCCGCTGAGTGACTCGGGTACGGTGTGGGTCAATGAGCTGGCGGTTACCGGGATTCAGGGCCTGACCGGCTGGGCTTTCCGTGGAAATTTTCAGACCCAGTGGGCGGATTTCATGAGGGTGGGCTTTTCTCTCAACTATCAGGACGCCGATTTCCGCAAAATGTCGGACCAGGGACTGACCGGCGGCGCCTCGAGTCTGGGCGGTGGGATGAATGCGAACTGGACTCTCAACAAGTTCCTTCCTTCTACCTGGTCGGTATCACTGCCACTCGATATGAGCCTCAACAGTTCACTCTCCCGGCCGAAATTGCGAACTGGTTCCGATATTTCATTGCTCGATGAGGAGGGGAGGCCGGATCGTATTCAGCACATGGCCCGTGATTTTGCGAATATGATTATCCGCCATGAAGACGAGAATAACGATGAGACTGATGCTGAGCATTATGAAACCAAGAATATGTCGCGGACACTTACCACGAGCTACAGTAAAGGATTTACTTCAGACAACCCCGTCGTTCACATGACCGCCGAGAGAGTGAATACAAGTGTTCGGGCCACGTACGATACAACGGTCACTTTTGAAGGTCCCGATTCTACAAAAGTAAACGATCATTATGGCGCCCGAAGTACTCGGAGCTATGGCGGCAGTTTTTCCTATAGCCTGTCTCCGCATCGGCCGCCGGAATGGACGAAATGGCGGCCTCTTGCGGACAGTAAGGCAAAATGGTTTCCTCGTGAATGGAAACAGTACGAGCTGACTTTCTTACCGAATCAGTTGAATTTCGATCTGATCGATGGTTTGAGTTACCGTAACCTCTATTCAGTGAATACCCGACAAGGTATAACTACACGCGAGAAAACTCTCGGATTGGGACACGGCTTTCAGCTCGGGTACACGCCGATAAGTTCACTCCTCGACATGGATTACTCTTTATCTGTCAAACGTGAGCTGAACGATGCCGTCGCTCGGGATGGAGTGGATTTTGATGAATTTCTCGATAGCTATCTGGTTCAGCCCGACCCGACGTGGGGAAAGTATATGGTCCTGTATGGCGAAGACTCGAGGAGTCAGAATTTCTCACTGAATTTTTCTCCGGAGTTAGTAGAATGGTTGACGCACACAGTCGATTATTCCGCCGGCTATAATCAGTATCCGCAAACACGCTCCGGTGACTCCACCGTTTATCTGAGCGGGAGTGTGAATACTCGTTTCGGACTACAGGGCTCGTTTCGAATTCGGACGTTTCTATCTTCAATGGCGGATGTGACCGAAAAGATCGCGGGAGTCGGCGGCTTTTTCAAGGGTATGGAGACCGCTGTTTCAAAGGTCAGCCTGAGTGATTTCCGGTTGTCGTACAATGCATCATCAAATCTAAAAAACGATAACTTGTCGGATCGCTATTTAAGTGTCGAAAAGGATATGGGGAAACTCGATCTGTTATCCTATTCCCTGGGTTTCCGCGATCGCAGTGTGTGGGATATCGTTACCGGTGACCTCGACGATCAGAATGCATTCGGGGGGATGCATTCTCGCACCCATAATTCGGCGCAACTTGCGCTGGCACGTAACGACAGCCGGTCCTCGTCGCAGGATTGGTCGATAAGTACCAGTCTTCGACTGCCGTCACCTTTGGATCTGAACCTCAATACGCTTCGGCTTGGCTGGAATCGATCATTTTCGACAAAGCCACCACAAAAGGTGGATACGCCATCTGAAGAGTGGTACCGGGATACCAGCATTACCTGGCCGTCGGCGCAGATTGGGGCAAGTACCACCGCTCTCCAGAAGTTACCCTTTATGGCGGCAATAATGAAAAATATCAATCTGAATTCAGACTACCGGTTTGAAAAGACCCTGCGCCTGACCAATACCGATACGACTACGGGGTTCTCGCATGGGTTCTCGCCGCTCGTCGGTCTCAATGGACAGCTCAAAAAATGGCCGATATCGCTTACCTACAGTCATAGTTTTTCCTATGACAGCACGGTGAACTCCAATGTTGGTACGACCGCGACCGAAGGGACGGATGGCGATAAGAAGAATACAACGAGTGCCGTTTCCCATACCGATCGCGCGGAGGTCAAGCATACTATTCGAGCAGGCAAACTCACGGAAATCAAATTTCTTCGATGGACGATACCCATTAAAGGCGAGCTTGCATGGGGTATTAGCGGAGACAGGTCACAAGAGCAGAAGGAAGAGCGAGGTGTAACACAGGTGAATTACACCAAGTGGAGCGTGTCGCCTTATGTATATTACGATTTCACGGACAACGTTAGAGGCACGTTTGAGTACACCGGTTCCTGGGAGAACCACAAGCGCCCGTATGAGGAAGAACGTGCCGATCAGGCTTTTTGGTTGAAAGTCAAGATCAATTTCTGATCGGCCGGCAATTATGCGGATTCGGCGATGAAATCTTTCGGGGAAACGCATCCGGTCGTTACTTCTCTCACAGGGATAGATCACGTCGGCTGTTTTTCTACACCGACGGGTTCTGTGAAAAGTGAACCTGTCTATCCCGTGGGAAACCGGACCATTGTACCAACAAACGTTCACTCTCCATAGAGGGGAAGAAAACGCATGAATTCACAAATCCTGTTTAGTGCATCACCGACCGAGAAGCGTGCTGCATTACTCGAAAACGGCAAGCTTGTAGAGCTTGCCGTCGAGCGACCGGACCAGTTCCGGTTGCTTGGTAACATTTATCGCGGCAAGGTGGTTTCGATACTGCCGGGTATACAATCCGCGTTTATCGATGTCGGCCTTGAGAAAAATGTTTTTCTCCATGCCACCGATGTCGATCCGTCGTTGCTGCTTGGCAAGGACGATGCAATCATGGAACGCTACACCAATCAGGGCTCGGACAACGGCAAACGCCGGAAAATCGTTCGTGTGCCGATCGAACGGGTGATCAGCGAAGGCCAGGAAATTCTGGTTCAGGTGATCAAAGAGCCGATCGGGAGTAAGAGTGCAAAAGTAACGACCCAGATCAGCATCGCCGGACGTTTCCTGGTGCTGGTTCCGGATAGCGATTTTATCGGCGTCTCAAAACGGTCCAGTGATTACCAGACTCGCCGGAAGCTCAAGAAGATAATTTCGGACATAAAGCCGTCGAATGTCGGGTTTATCGTCAGAACTATTGGGCTCGAGGTTTCCGAAACCGAGTTTGTCAAGGAAATCCATCACTTGATCGATGAATGGCGCAAGGCTCAGGATGAAGCGCTGAGCGGTAATGGGCCGAAATTGGTATACAGTGAGCGAGGGATTACTACGTTGGTGATCCGTGACTTGTTCTCGGACCAGGTTCAGGAAGTGCTTGTCGATCAGAAGGATGATCACGCCGAAGTCGTCGCCTATCTGAAAACGGTTGCTCCGCATCTCCTCGGTCGCGTCAAACTGTACTCCGAGAAACGGTCCATATTCGACAAATTCAATATCGAAAAGGACCTCGAGCGGTCTTTGCGGCGGAAAGTATGGCTGAAGACCGGCGGATATCTCCTCATGGACCATACCGAAGCGCTATTGGCGATTGATGTGAACACCGGACGCAATGTTGGGAAGTCGAGCCTGGAAGAGACCATTTACCAGACAAATCTGGAGGCCGTCCCCGAAATCTGCCGTCAACTCCGCCTTCGGGATATCGGTGGTCTGATTGTCGTCGATTTTATCGATATGCGATCCTCCGAACATCGTAAGCGTATCGAAGATGAAATGCGGAAAAATCTGGAGATGGATCGTTCCGCAACTGCGTGTACCGGACTGTCGAGATTTGGATTGATCGAAATTACCCGAAAACGGGTTCGTCCCGAACTGCAGGAACTTTTCACCGATGTCTGCCGCGCCTGTAACGGAATTGGATGGGTATTCTCGCCGGCAACGGTAACGACCCGTATCGATCGTTGGTTGAAATGGGCGGAGAGCAACAATATTCCAAAGAAACTCACGCTTGCCGTCCACCCCGCCGTGGCAACCTATCTTCTCAACGAGAACGGCGCAATGGTGAAGCGGCTTCAGGACGAACATGGATTGTCGCTTCGGGTAGTCGAGGATGAAGAACTGGACCAGGACGAATTCGAGTTCTATCCGGAGGGTGGAAAACGACCGATTCAGCGGGATTCATAGCTTCCGCTGCGGGGAGCCATCGATTCTGCTCCCGGGCTACTCGAAGCGTGTGGTATCGGGACTTGATTTCCGTGGGACGGATTTGTATATTTACTGGGCTTTTCGCCATTGTAGCTAAACGCAGCCGTTATTCGGCGATTCGATATTGAGTCTGAGACGGGAGATATTTCAAATGGTCTCGATTGTGGAACAAGGTGGCTTTCAGTACAAAGTGTCCGAAGGAGACAAAATTCAGGTTCCCACTATCGGTGTCGATGAAGGCGCCGAAGTTGTGCTTGATAAGGTTCTCCTTATAGGAGAGGGCGACGATCTGAAGGTCGGTGCCCCGGTTGTCGAGGGAGCCGAAGTTAAAGCGAAGGTTCTGAACCACGGAAAAGCCGACAAGGTGCTGGTCGTCAAGAAAAAACGTCGCAAAGATTACAAACGGGTCAACGGACACCGTCAGGGTTTTTCGTTGCTCCAGATCACATCGATTTCGGCAAAGTAATAAACGAGGGGATTTGATATGGCTCATAAGAAGGGCGTAGGAAGCAGTCGTAACGGTAGAGACAGTAATCCCCAGATGCTGGGTGTAAAATGCTTTGGTGGCCAGAATATTTCCGCCGGGAGCATAATCATACGGCAACGTGGAACAAGAGTGCATCCCGGGAAGAACGTTGGCAAAGGCAGTGATGATACCCTTTTCGCCAAAGTGGACGGAGTTGTAGCTTTTGATACCTTCCGAGGCGGAAAACGTCGGGTGAGTATCGTACCGGCAATAGCCTGACCAGACTTCCGAACAGAGAATTCTGAGGCAAGTATACGAATCGTATACTTGCCTTTTCGTGTTTAGTGCCTGTTTTCGAGAATTCCCTGAAACCGGGACAACACTGGGGAGGCGAGCCCGAGCGAAGCACGGTATCGGATGAAGCTGAATGCCGGGGGTTCGAGGTGTCCGTTTCCGGTCGGGAATCCCTCCGAATCACTTTGACGGAAAAGAAAAGGCAGGGCGCGAAAAATAAAAGCCCGAATCCGTCGGGATTCGGGCTTCCATGGTATTCGGGGGGAAGGACATGCCGGTCTCGAGCACGTCTATTTTCTTTTAAAATCGGCAATCAGGTCCTGGTAGGTGATATAGCGATCCTGGCTTCCGTCGGTGATGACGGAGTCGTAGGTTTCGCCAATCTTTTTTTCCCAGACCATTTTGTCCCCGCGTTTATGAAGTTCTTCGAAAATCTCCCGAGCGATCGCAAACCGATCCACGAAAAGATGGATCGTATCGCCCAGAAGGCCATAGTGCCCGTAAGAGCGAAATTCCCAGTCCTGTTTAAGGAATTGGTCGGTTTTACCTTTTTTGCTTTCCAGATATGTTCCGGAGTCACTCGGACCGAACGTGAATATTTTCTTCTCAACCGCATTGATGGTTTTGTCGGATTCTTTTTTGATTACATCACTGTATACCCATCTTCCGCGGATTTTCGGGGCGATTTCCCGGGCACGTTTTTCATCTGATTTCAAACGGGGGATTCTCTCCTGAAGGTCTTCGGCGGTCTGCTCCGCCTGAATCAGCCAGTTTATGGCCATTAAGGAGTCGATCGCCGCCAGGGTGCTGTCGAAACGTTGCCTATGGAGCCCGGAGAAGCCTTCACGTTCTTCTTCGAGTACGCTCCGAAGCGAATCGATGCGGGGTTTCAGACGTTCCATGGTCTGGGTGTACTGTTCCTCGGCCTGGGCGATCAGAAGAAGCATTGAGTCCGTGGAAGCGACCGCCAAACCACGGTTGCCGCGTTCACGAGCATCTCTTGCCTGATAAAGCAGAACCCGCGCGGACGAGAGGGAACTGTCGGGCATTCCCTTTTCCTGCAGGGCCTCGATACGTACCTGGGCATCGTTCAAGGTTTTCTCGCTTACTCCGCACCCGGCGAGGTAGACAGTTAGAGCGATTAAACTAAAAAAGAAGAAGAGCCTGAACTCTCGCATACCATTCCCCCGTTGTTCGCATGGAAATCGCGTGAACACACATTATTGTAAGATACGTTCGAATTGGCCGTGAGTCAAGGATATCATAAACAAACCGCCCTGATTGAGTTCGGGCAGCCCAAATCAGCCACCTTCACCTGAAAACAGATCCCGGGTCATCGACGGAGTGGGGCGTCAAAGTGAAAGAAGGGGGTATCTTTCGTGCCCCCCCCCAATTCCCACTTCGGGAACCGACTTTTCTCAAGTCGGGCATCTTCTTTCCCGCATGCTGATTCAATTAACCGAGGCGATACGCAATGAAAAAGGATCGTTCACCCCGTTGCACACGGAACATGACCGCGTCGCCGCTTTCCACGCCCTCGAGGGCCTTCCCGAAGTCTTTGACTGAATTGACCGAAATCATTTTGCCACCTTTCACCTTAATGGTGGTTATGATATCGTTCTTCCTGATACCTTCCTGAGCCGCTTTGGAGGCTTGCGCGACCTCGCGGATCACTACTCCTTTGGTGTCCTTTTGGAGATTGAGTTCTTCCCGCACCGCCGATGTTATGTCGCCGACCGTCAGCCCCAGCTTTTCAGTGTAATCGCCCGTTTGGCCTTCCGAGCTGTTTTCGGCATCATCGGATGTTCTTCCTCTAGTTGAAATTTCTTTGATTTTCTCTTCGTCACGACGAGTAAGTTCCACCTGAACGGTCATTTTCTCACCGTTTCGGATAAGATCAACCGAGACATTCTCTCCGGGAGAAATGCCGGCTACGGTATTCATCAGAGCATTGGCATTCTCGGTACGCATATCGTTTATCGATACAACCACGTCTCCCGCCTTTATTCCCGCTTTGGCGGCCGGTTGTCCCGGATATACGTTCTGTATGAGTACGCCTTTAGTATTTGGGAGCCCAAGAGCCTCTTTTTTCTCGGAATCGACATCTGCAATCTCAACTCCCAGCCATCCACGCTGCACTTCACCCTTATAGATGAGTTCTTCCATGATCCACTTTGCCATATTGATCGGGATGGCAAACCCGATTCCCATGTAGCCGCCGGAACGGGTATAGATCATGGTGTTGATACCCACCAGTTCACCGTCGATGTTCACCAGGGCGCCGCCCGAGTTACCCGGGTTAATCGCCGCATCCGTCTGGATGAAATTACGGTAGGTAGTCATTCCCACCGAAGCTCTTCCCACGGCTGAAACTATCCCGGTGGTAACGGTTGAACTTAGATTGAAGGGGTTTCCAACGGCCATTACCCAATCTCCGGGACGAAGTCCCTCCGAACTGCCGATGTACGCGACCGGCAGATCCCTTACGTCTTCTTTTATTTTGATAACCGCCACATCGCTCAATGAATCGATACCTACGATTTCTGCATTGAACTGTCGTTCATCCGCGGTCTCGATGGTGATCTTATCGGCATCGCCAACCACGTGATAGTTTGTAAGAATGTAGCCGTCGGGTGAAACAATAACTCCCGAACCAAATCCGCTACGGGGAATGTGGCGTTCTTGCTGCTGTGGTTGCTGCGGGCGTTGCGGTGTCCCGAAAAACTCATCGAGCGGACCGCCGAAAAACTGCTGAAACGGATTTTGATAGATAACCGTATCGATTTTTGTCGACGTTATCGATACTACTGTCGGTATCACCTCTTCGGCAACATCGGCAAAAACCGATTTGAACGCTTCGAACTGAGGGGTCGTCTCGACCGCGGGCTTCTTTTTTGCCCCGAACTGTATGCTGCCCTCTTCAGGACGCTTGTCCTGGGCAAAAGAGAATTGGCAACTGAAAAGAAAAATTCCGAAAACCAGTGATGCAAGCACCGTTATCGGCACAAGCGGCTTTTTGGCACGTGCCATTTGACGGACCTCCTTGATTAGCAATTTCAATACATGATTCATATCAGAAAATTCGGCTTCATAGTTCATATATTGTAGAAATCAACCCGCGATAACCCCCGAGACGGCCAAACCGGAAGATCGAGGGCAAAGAGACCGATGTCTCCGGGGATAACTGGTGCCCGAAATGCCGTGAGTATATTGCGAAACCTGGGCTAGCCCAAGTTTCGCAGCCGAGAACGAGCAGTATGCGTAAGATGTTGTGCGAGA
>CAYFVL010000075.1:0-21351 GCA_964346405.1 uncultured Fibrobacterota bacterium | reverse complement strand
CTGAGCGGTGTCGAAGTGAGCGAAGCGCCGCATTGAGCGAAGTCGAAATGCCGAAATGCCGAGGGGCGGTGTCCCGAGCGGAGCCGAGGGGAAGAGTCGTATCCGTAAGGTGTTGTGCGAGAGTGACTTGCAAAGAGCGCATGGGTATCCTGGGAGATCCCCCGGGCATTTTTTCGTAACCCATCGCGCGCCGGGTTACGCCTAATGTCGTCCACCGATTGTCGAGGTCGCGTTCAGGGAAAATAACGGCAAAACCTGCTGGAGGCATTCAAGTATGCAGAAACAAAGAATATTCACGAGAACGGTTTTTTTCGTGGTCCTTGCAATGATCCCGACACTGAGTTCGGGCGCTGAAATCCACCAGTCCTTTGGTCCTGAGGGAAGATATGTGAACAAAATCCACGAGTTTGATGACGGCAGTCTTCTGGCCTGGCATGTTTTCCCATTTCTGTATGAGACCTTCAGTTCGACCGATAATGGCGACAGTTGGGCTGGAGTGACTCACCCCTGGCTCGTGGATTCCATAGTAATGCGCGAAGGTATCGATCAACAGTTCGAGGTAAGCGATTTCAAGGGTACTCTTTGGGCCGGACGAGACAGTGGAAAGGTGTATCGCTCCGATAATGGGTTTGACTGGGAATTTGCCGGACATGGACTCCCGGAGGACATATTCATCACCCGTTTTCACAAGAGCGGGGGGCGACTCTTTGCCACAAGCTACACCGCCAAATACGCGCTTCATGAGTATAACTATGACACTCAGCGATGGGAATTGATTCAGACTCGACCTCTGGACGGATACTGGCTCCGCGATGCGACCCTGTACCGTGGAAAGTTGTTGTTAACTGCTACGGCGCGGAATACAATGGATCATTATCTTATTATACTGGAGGACGGAGAATGGTCGGAAGCCGTTCTGCCCGACAACGGATATGGTGATCTGAAGATCTGGGGGGACATTCCGTTATGGATTGGCGGCGGTAACTCCATCGCCTACTCGACTGATGGAGGACTTACCTTCACCGAGTCTGAGTTAGGCGATCCCTATGGATGGCCTTTTATTTTTGGCGACAAGATGTGGTACTGGTCACGATCGAACAACGTGATAGAGTATGAATATCCATTTCCGGCAGGTTTTTCCCGAATTTCTCCCAAGGGCCTCCCTTTCGACTTTTCGATGCTTCGTCATTTCACCCAGAGAGATTCTCTGGCCTGGGCGGCAACTCTTGGTGGGATCTTGCGGTCCTCCGATCAAGGCGCAACTTGGACACCGGCAAATCGTGGACTGGGGACTTCGCCGGTGCGGGATGTCGTTCGTGCGGGTGAACGACTTTACGCCGGATGCGATGCGGGGCTTTTCAAATCCGACTCCTACGGATTGCGATGGGTACCGGTTTCCCTGCTGAATGAACGTGTTATGTCTCTCGCCACCATGGGGAATCGGCTGTATGCCGCAACCTACACGCGGTTACTTGTCAGCGATGATGGCGGAGAGACTTGGGACAAGGTTGTTGATGACGTAGGCTGGCCTCAAAAGGCCGGGTACAAAATCGAGGCTTTCAATGACAATCTCTACTTGCTGGTGACGGCAAGCAACGAGCAAACCGGGAATGTCGGATTGTACAAGGTGAACGAGGCGCAACGGCGGATAGAGGAGGTCGACCTCAAGATTACCGGCTTGAAAAGCATGAAAGCATGTGGCGGCAGGCTTTTTGTGAACAAATGGGTGAGCACCGACGGGGCTGCATGGGAAAAATTGACCGGCGGTCAACTGGAGCGAAACACGCAAGCCTATGCTCACACATACAATGGGACCTACTACTATGTCGGCGTATACGATCATGTTGATCTCGATCATTTGTATCGCTCTTCCGACGGAAAGAGTTTTGAGCGCTTCTCAAAAGGATTACGCCCGAAAACGACAACCGTGAAAGGTTTGAGTGCTCATGGTGATACGGTTTATGCTCTGGCCGATATATCCGACGGACAAAGGGTTTTGGACTCGATGGTCCTATACTACAGCACTTCCTCAATGGACCGGTGGCAGGAGGTGGGCGTCATTCCGGGCATAGCTCCAGAGGGAACTTTGCTGACCACCGACTATTCGGTTATTATATCGCGTGCACCGCTGTTTGATGCGCCCACGATGATGCATTATGATTTTACGGAAATGCCGGAGGTCCCGGACACCGTTGATCGGTACGAATACCCCGAATTTGCCGGAAGCAGTCATTCCAGAGCGGAGTTCTCAATGACCGTCACCAAACCGATCTCACTGACTGTCGGTTCTGCTGCAATGAGGATAACCGGTTCGGTGCTTCGGGGCAAAGATGTTACGGTCCAAATCCTGAATGCAACGGGGAGAACCGTCAGACGGAATCGGTTTGCCAATGTTAGAAAAGAAATCGCCCTTGAAACAGCGCTTATGACTCCCGGTGTTTACATAACCCGAGTGGAACTTGACGATGGCGCCATTTTCGCTTTCCCGGTGGTCGTGAAATAGAATCTTCTCTGACCGGGCTTCGACAATCGACTCACTGCATTATGCGCAAGTTGTTGCAGGTTTCGACTGTTGAAGTCGGGTTGAGGAAGGAAATCGGCATTCTTGCACCACCCCTCGGGGAAGGCCGCCGATTTTCATCAATGCATATCCAGTGTCTGTCCGAAATCCCATTCAGCGCCTCAACTGGCTGCTATTGCGCCTGGTTCGATGTCTCAAATCGCCGTATCTCTGTGGATTCGCCTTTTGGGGACGCCTCGCCAGTCACATTCTCGCGCGGCCGAGGCACTAAAGCGGGTTTCCGGACAGGCACTATCTACGAATATAAAAAACCCTTTTGCCGGTAATCTCTCTTCAGTCCCTTCGGGACGTATACACGATAAATGAACGGGTAGATTCGAGAAAGGTATAGCAGTTCCAGATGAAGCAGGTTTTACGAATTGTCCAGTCGGCAAAGCTAGTCACTTTTTTGCTGTTTATCCTTGTGGGAATGCTTCAAGCCGAGCCAAAGACCATGGAATCTTCCCATTACATAATCTACTACCAAGCCGGAGATGAAAAACTCGCGGGTGAAGTTTTGACGGTTGCCGAAGAGGTGTGGCACTCGCTTGCACGTTCATACAATGCCTACGACAACTACGATCCAATTGAAATTTTCCTCAATGATGTCGCGGATCGTCCCGGTGGCAATGCCATTTACCCTTACGCAATTATCAATGTCTCCGCTACTCGGCTGGATTGGGTTATGCGCGGTAGATTGAACTCGATGCGCAATGTCGTGGTCCATGAACTCGCACACGTATTCAGTCTCCGAACCGCGATACCGCTAACGCCGATAGATGCGGCGATAGTACAAAGCTATACCTGGAATCGTGATCTGAATTTTGGTTTGTCGATTCCCTGGATTCCGCGTTGCCTGCCGATTTGGTATGTTGAGGGAATCGCGCAGTTCGAGGCGACTGTTCATCGGGCAGATCGATGGGATTCACAGCGCGATATGATACTGCGAGACGCCTATTTGACAAACACCCTCCCGAATCTGGCTCAGGTCGAGACATTTGACGGAGATTGGGTTCAGGCGGAAAGAACGTACAACACCGGATATGCCTTCCTCCTTTTTCTAGATGAAAAGTACGGTACCACAAAGATCCGTGAACTGGCGTTCAATCCGAATCCGGTCAATTTCGCCATTACCGTGAAAAAGGTATATGGAAAAAGCCTGTTCAGATTGTATCGTGAGTTCGAGGAGAGCCTCGAGAAGCGATATGGAGACCGGAACGAATATATCTATGATGAAATTTTCCGGAAGAGTGGCTCCTACACAAATGATGTAGCTTTCTCCCCAGACGGAGGATACGCTGCGTGGCTTGGAAACGAAGGTCTTGACTGGGGGTTAAACTACATATACTGGGAAGATCTCTCTCGCAGTAAAGTCTTCCGGGAAAAGGTCCCGACGGGGCCGTCAAAGCGTATGGAGCCGGGGAACCCAATGGATGACGAACCCGGAACGGCGGGGGTTCATTCCGCTTCTTTTAACTCCGCCCGGGAGACGGGTATAACAAGAGTTACCGCACCTTCACTTCAGCAAAAGCCGAACGAAGACGACAAATATTTGTGCCGTGGGCTGGAATTCAACCCGGCCTCTACCCGACTCCTGACCGTGCGTCCCGCTCAGTATTACAACACCGCACTGTCCCGCCGTCAGACATATCCATTTGACGATATATGGGAGTTCGATTTCAAGAACCGTAAATGGCATCGATTGACCTGGAAAGAACGCGCATCGTACGCATCGTACCATCCCTCCGGAAAAGATATAGTATTTGCTCGAAGTGCTGGGGCATCAGCAAATGTTGCCATTCTTGAGGAAACCGGTCGTATTCGGCAATTGACTAACTTCGTCGACGGTGAAAGAGTCTTCAGCCCGCGGTACAATACTACCGGGGACTCGATTTATTTCGTTCTTCAGAATAGAACTACGGAATCAATTGTACGGATTTCGGCTGAAGCTCCCGCCTATGACCCTTTGGAGGCCGTAAAGGATTCCGCATTGTTTCCTGATTCTCTTTCGCTGGGGCTTGGGCAGACACTCGATGTCGTGCTCAGGGCCGGCGAATACGAAATTCGTGATTTGTTATTTCAGGATACCGCCTTGTTGTTCAGTTGGAATATCAGCGGAAGTTTTCAGGTGTACGAAATGGCTTCGGGCGGTCACAAAGCTCATGCCCTGACCAGCGCCCCGGGGCAGGCACTTGAGCCTGCCGTCCATAAGGGATCGATCTACTATACCGGATACCGCAAACAGGAATTCTCCATTTTCAAGGCTACTCATAAAGTTGAAGATACGCTCGAAATATCTCCTCCCGTCTCCCCATACGCTTTCCCCGTAACCGATTCAACATCGCAGCGCAGCGACTCCGGGAACGTTTCACCATATGATAGTATTCGTATTGTAACGGAAATCATAACCCGCATGGAGCGGGATTCCGCCGGAGATACCCTCAGGACCATCGAGCACATAACGAGGATTGTTGAAGATTCAATAAAGTTCAGCCAGGACTCAATAGTCACCGAAGGCCCCGCCGATACAGGCGTGACAATCTCGCCCGAGTTGATTCATGACCCGAAAGTTGAATACGCCAAAATCTACAATAAAGGTCATTCCCGCACGGAAAAGCTGGCGCTTGGCGTAATGCCTTACGCAACCCTTCTGTCCCGTTTTCTCAGTGATACCACCTATGTGGATCGACTGAACCTTGGGCTTGAAGTGGCACTTGGGAATCGTGGTCTCATGGTTGAGCAGGTCATCCGAGGCGAAATCGCTCCCCCGATTGATTTTGAACATGCCGCTGATTACAGCCTGACCTACATTGGGACACTTGATTTCGGGGCAATACGGCACACGCGGTTTTCATGGTTACCCAGGGTCAGGTACGCCTTGAACCGGTCGGTATCCCATTTTGTGACCGATCCGCTGGTGAACAAGACATTCTACGAAGACCCTTCGGACAATTGTAAGGGGTTCATGGTAACCACCAGTATTCACAAAGACATTTTGCAGTATCAATCGAACTATGCTGGATTTCATCTGCCGTTGCCCCTGGGGTTCTCGACAATTGGGCGGTACTGGTCTCAAAAGCTCTCACGAAAAATCGATTATACCGCCGCCGTAGACTCGGTAACCTATCTTGCCGATACCATGGGCGTGGAGACAAACAAGGCCATCGAAGCATCGTTTGAATTTGACTATATGCATAAGCAGCCTCTGCACGAGCACTACGCTCAGAGACTTGATTGGAATTGGTCCAAAGGAGTTCTGGGTCGGCGATATCCTACGATGGCAAGCCTTAATTTGTCGGCAAATAAATGGTGGACGAAATATGCCGACATACGCCGGACTATACCTCTCAATCCCAATTCACAGGCACTTGAATCTGATGTGGGGGCCGGGTATGGATTGCTTCAGAAGACATTCAGTCCCTGGAATCTGGATGCTGACGCTCGCGGCATGTGGTCGCCGAAGAATCTATTCACGCTTGGATTCAATGCAAAAGCCGGTCTGTTTACACAGCGTTTTCCCTACGATTCATTGAAGGGTCTGGTACGTACCAACGACGGCAGTCTGGACACCCTGGGCATCGGCCAACCGGCATCGATGTTGTGGCCGCTATACTACCGTCTGGGAATCAATCTGATGCCGGGGTTTGGGTATAATCTTTATGCTGACGGTCGGGATATCCTTCGTGGAACCGCGTTGGGCTGGGCTCGATTCACACTGTCGAAACGATTGAAAGTCCATGCGCCAATGGGTCGATTTCCGGTCCTCACTTCTCTTAACGAGGTAAGTTTCATTGTTGCCGGGAATATCGGAACAACCATGAATACATCCCTGGAGGAGATATACGACCTCGGAGTCGCCGGCGAAATCAAATCAAAGTCGTTACTGCTTGCTGATGCCGGTGCACGAGTCGGCGTGACATTTCTCGGCTACCACATGATACCGATGACCATTTTCGCTCAGGCTTTTCGTCCAGTTGTCGCCCCGGAGCTGTCGGATATTGGGCGGTTCGATTACCATCGTGAAGATTTGAATGGTGATGGAATCATACAAGCATCGGAGGAGTGGAAGAGCAGGAATTCATACCAGGAATCCATGACTGACTGGCGGTTTTTCGTTGGGTTTATGATGGGTTACTGATAGGCCGGGTTCACTGTGATGACTTTTTTTTCAGAACGGATTCAAGAGAGAAATATGTCGAAAAAGAATTTGCTTATTACGATCGCCCGGTATGGCCTGTGGCCGGTGGTTACGATTCTTGCGTTGGTTAGGTGTGCAGATGATTCCGTCACCGCACCATCCGGTGAATCACCGTTTGCGGCAAACCTGGACAAAACTGTAAATATATTTACCACTGGAGATCTGCCTGATCCGGTTAGGATCCAGTTCTCGAACAATAGCAAAGTTACGGAATCGGCGGTCCTTGTCTTGAACGAATCTTCCGCCTCTATCACTCCTTCGAGTATACGGGTCGCGCCAGGTGTAACCCAAAACTGTACCTTGGCATTCGATTCATCGCTTGTCTTCTTCGGGGTTACCGAATACATCGTTTCTGTAAAGCAAAACGGGGTTATTGTCGACGAGCTGGAAATTGACCTCCTGAAGAAGCGTACAGCCAAGTATGAAGGATCAATGGTGTTCGTGAAGGCAGCGGACGTCGGTTTCTTCATGGGAGATTCTACCGTTTCCTCGGCCGGGCCGCGGCATTCCACCCGTATAAGCTACAATTTCTACATGGACACGGTTGAAGTCAATCAGAAAATGTACTCACAGCTAATGGACGGCGCAAAGCCTTCGAGCGTAATCGACGCCGTCCTTCCCGTGCACAATGTGACATGGTATGACGCCATTATGTACTGTAATGCCCGCAGTAAAGTCGATGGGCTGGATACGGTATTCACCTATTCCTCGGTAGTCGGTTCCCCGGGCAACGGGTGCAGTCTTCAAGGGATCGATTTCGACATCGAAAAAAACGGCTACCGTCTTCCAACCGAAGCTGAGTGGGAGTTCGCCTGCCGTAGTCGCGAAAACAGTGTTTACTATTGGGGCATTCGAGCTGAACCCGAGTATGCCTGGTACGAAGTAAACGCTTCGGCGCCACGTCCGGGAGCGGAAAAAGTTGAAAACGTGTTCGGATTGTATGACATGAGCGGCAATGTGGCGGAATGGTGTCTTGACTGGTACGGACGATATTCTCCCTGCCAACAACTGGATCCCATTGGATGCACCGATTCATGGTGCAGTTACGATAATGTCGCCCCCGACGAGCATTGCGGATCGAAACGGGTTTTCCGGGGTGGATCCTTCGACGATTTCGGTCGAAACGTCACATCGGTCGTACGATTTTCTCTTGAACCGAACAGAGGACTTTCCACCCTTGGCTTCCGTTGTGTCCGTCGTGCCATGGATCGAGCAGAAGAAGGAGAATGACTGTATGAAATATGTGTCTGACAAATCCGACGGCGGAAAGTGGATTACATCGTTGTTCCTTTCTCGATTTGCGGGCTGCTATATAGTGACCGCATTGGTAGTCCTTCAGGGAGTCGCAAGTGCCTACGAACTCTACACGTCCCGGCACAATGCGTGGATTCATTACACGAGTCGTGTTGCGGATAAGACCGACGAATACGGCTATGGAACCACTCCTTTGCTGTGGAGCGTTCGAGGCAATAGCCCGAATGGAATACCTGATTATGTCGATGAACTCGGCTGGGCATTTGATAGTGTTTGGTCTGCGCTTTATGAATCAGGAGATTTCATATCTCCATTGCCGACACGATCCGATCTCGAGGCCACCTACGTCATTACCGTTCAATCGCTTGACAAAGGCATTCTTGGTCGCACCGTGCCGGCCGACAAGAAAGGCTTCATGCAGCCCGGCTACAAATCATATATGAAAATCGCGAACGACTTTGACGGAACTCCGCTCAAGAATCAGGTGGTACGGGCAATGCGTGTCGTAGTCGCGCATGAAATTTTTCACGGCAGCCAGTATGCCGGTGTTTCGTATGCCGAGAAGGCTGAATTCGATGATTTCCCTCTTGGATGGATAGAGGGAACGGCCACTTATATGCCCCATCGGGTTTTCCCAGACACGGACAATATCGATCTGCTCAAAAGTCTTCATTCAAGGTATTTCGATGATCCGACGGTGCCGATATTTGCGGATATTCACGATGGTAAGACAGAGTACCGGGGCTTCCTCGGCGCGTATTTTATTGCCGAGGGAGTCAATCATGAATACGGCATTGAACTCATTGCGGATATTTTCAGGCTCAATGCGGAAGAACGCCGGTCTTTGCCTGCGTTGGGTGACGAAGCCGCGAAGAAACACAATACCGACTGGGCCACCATTCTCAATGATTTCTACACGGAAAGTTACTTTACGGGAGACAGATCCGATACGCGCCTGTTTGTGCCGGAAGCCGGAAGATTGGAGAAATGGGATTGTCAAATAGAACCTCTTCACACTCCGAACGCGGTCGAACTGGAGTTACAACCCTGGGGTATGAACCGGTACGGGTTTACCTTCTCGACCGATGCCCCTCAGGAGGTTCCGTTCAGTATTCTGTCCGTTGATCCTGCTCTTGAAGATGTGGGAACACGTCGGGTTTCCTTCATTGTCGATTTCACGGACGATGCTAAAAGGGATACTATCCTGTCGAGATTTTCGGAAAGAGGCGGGTATCTTTCCATACCCGCCGGGTCGGGGAATCTGGTTGCCGTGGTAACGAATGCCGCGGATACGGCCCGCACTCTGTGTTTGGAAATGGGAAAAGAACCAACAGGGATTCGATATGCGTCGGAATATTCATCTGAAATTCGAATGTATCAACCTGAAAATGCGTTCAATCGTGGTCGTTTTTCCCCATTGGGGAGGCAACTGAGTTTTGACGGCATAAGCCGGGCGAACGGTATTCTCCTGGTACGGGAAAACAGGCGGGTCCGTACCATGTTGCAGCTATCGGTGACACCCGGTAACACCGACGCCGAAAAGTGAATGCCGGCCTGAAGTTTTGTCGATCGGGATGTTTTCAGGCTGATCGAATCCTTTGACATGCCGCGATGATAACAATTCGCGCGTTCATGCAACCCAAAAAAAGTGAGGATAAAAGACATGAGAGTAGGTAACGCCATTATTGCGATACTAATCCTGAGTGTCGCGCACGTACCGGGCTACTCGCAGGAGTGGGAAGAAGTTGGATGTCCAAAGAACAGCGAAGGCAAGAACCTTCCCGTCTTTGATCTTGTATCAATGGATAATGGGTTGTACGCTGCAACCGATCAAAGGATATGGCAATCCACCGATAACGGCATGAGTTGGGAGTCGGCGGGTCTTACCGCGGATTTCGACGATCAGAGGTTTCCGGTGAGCGACCTTCTGGTTCACAACGATTTGCTCTATGCAGCCGCGGACAAGGTATATCGACGCATTGCCGAAGGCGAATGGGAACAAATCGGCGGCACCGTTGATCATGGATGCAACAACCCCAGAATGACCCTGGCGGCGTTCAAAGGTGATCTTTTTGTCAATGTTCCTCAGTGCAATGGTAACGGGGTGTATAAGCTTGCCAACATGTCGGGAAACTGGAATAAGAATACTGGTCCGGGCAATTTCGTTATCTGGTCCGATGCCGACATGTTGTTTGCGGGAAGAAAGTATAGCACCGATGGGGGAAACTGGTCATCTTTGAAAGGCGTCAAAGGGGAAGGCGCGATTTACGCCTATACCGAGGCAAGCGGTCGCTACTATATCGGCGCATACCCCATCACCAGTACCGATCCGGTTTCAGTGTCGGAAGACGGGAAAAACTTTTCGAGTTTTTCCAATGGGCTCTGGAAGCATTCATTGGTTGCAGCTTTTTCCGGTTGGGGCGATTCCGTATTCTGCTTGGCGCAGGAAAGCGATTACCTGGACAGTAGCAAGAATCACGTTTATTGGATCGACTCTGAGTCAACCCGTTGGAACAAGCTTGGAGGACCCTTATATATGACCTTTGATCGAGCCGGTCTGGCCATGCATAACGGTTGGTTGTATGTTGCCTGTAATGGGACTGAATTCAAAAAGCTTGGTGGTGGAAAGGTCGAACGAGTTGGTGGCTATGGGATCCGACGGTTTCTGATTAATGAAGGAAGCACCCGGGCGGCGGTAGCTTCGGTATCCAGGCCCGTACATTCGGATGTCAAGGTGAAATTCGACAGGTCTGCCCAGCGCATCCATTTGAATCTGGGAGAAAGAGCCGGCCACTTTTCCGAGCTGTTGGTTTCTATCTATTCGGCGGGCGGAAGGAAGGTATCGGAGCATCGAATAAGTGACGATCGGTTGGCCGGCAATGCCGTTTCGGTATCGTATCCTAACTCCGTGCCGGGTGTATTGCAGTATCGCATTACCGGGAATCGTCTACTCTTTACTGGTCGTCTCATTATCCATTGAGCTTTGTTGCGGGAGCTTGACCCGACTTCGGCAATCGACTTACGGTATTTATGCGCAAGCACGGCACGCGAAGGGTTATTCGAAAACAAGATGTCGTTTTTGTAAAATGGGTCGAACGCTGATTACTCCGGCTCTGCCGGTATAAAGGAGGAGATCATGAAGGATGTCGCGATAATTGTCGGTACAACTATTTCACTTGCCGGAATGTGCTTCGCTCAAAACATCATCAATCCATTTGAGGACAATGGTTCCCTGATTGCCTTGTATCATTTCAACAGCGGGCAGGGGGAAACAATCGTGGATGAGAGCGAAAACGGATACGACGGTACGATGACAAACGGCGACTGGGTGAAGGGTGCTCATCAAACCGGCATCGAACTGACCGATCCCGACGGCCGTGTGGATCTTGGTGATCTCGATATTGAGCAGGAATTCACGATTGAATGCTGGGTATACCCGACAAGCCTTTCCGGCGAGAATTATATCATTCAGAAGATGTATGGAGATTCGAGTGACAATTACCGTCTCGGCATTGTTGATGGAAAAGTTGTCGGGGGTATTGACCTCGATTATGATGACACCACTTTTATCAACAGAGGCGAACGACGGAAGGTCGAAGGCTCGTTGAACGAAGCGAATCAATGGTATTACCTGGCGCTTACCTGGGGCGGACCGAGAGACGGATCGTATTTGTCGTTGTATGTAAATGGAGAGAGGGTTGATTTCGTGAGTGCGCAGTTTCACTCCGTGAAAGCCAACGACAGCCCGGCCTGTATCGGATATGCTGAGAATGCCGGCAGCTTCAAGGGAATCATCGATGAAATGCGTATCACGGACTATGCTCTTATAAGCATGAAGATACAACTGAATTACGAGGACGCGCTCGATGATGTATCGAAAGTTGCGGGAAGGCCGGCGCGTCCTGCAAAATTCAGATCTTCGACCGGCCGGAATGAGTGGTTTACGGCTACGGGCGCACGGGTTCCACGTTCGGTCTTCGAACTCGGTCCTCGAGTGCTCATAAACGGCGTTCAACGATACACGTATTTGTCGGGCATCGATAACCGATAGCCCGGGTTTACCGGTAGAGGGACGCTGTACCGGGGGGAGCGATGTGCTGATCCCGTTGCGTATCGCGGGAGGACGAAATATCGAGGGCGATGCCTTATCCCGCTCAGGCGGGATAAAGCAAGATCGTGGAACAGCTTACGCATAATGCCGTGAGTTGGTTGCGAAACTTGGGCTAGTGTTCTTTTCCAGCGGGTTTTGCCGAACCCGGCTTTTCTACACGTATGACTCTGGTCACGCTTCCGTCATTGAAACGTCGGATCAGTATGCGCCCGCTCTTACCTGTGTTGTCAATTCTTCTTCCGAACATGTCGAACATCTGGGAAGATTTAGCATTGTCCGGAGAATGGTACGATGGTGCTTTGTGGTGCCGATCGGGCAGGGATGAAACCGGCGCTTCAGCGCCATACTCATGAGCCCCGATATCGACTGCTTTTCCGGCAGGTCGAAGATTTCCTTCGCAGTCTGTCGCTGGAGCCAGATCGCCTGTACCGGCATCGATCGCGGGGCAGTCCGGCTTCAACTGGAAATTGAAATCGTCTGAATCGACAAAGTATTCATGGTAGTCCCGAGTAGATATTTCCAGATTATGGTCGGTATTGCCGCTTCCGGGGACCAACCGAAGGTCGGTTATCAGATTGTTCAACACGCGATTTCCATGGCCGACGGTCCCGTTTTTGTGACGGTCCAGCTTAACCCATGGCGGTCCGTAGTCACCAGGGCTTCGATGCACAACCGTGTTGTTCGCGATGCGGCAGTCAATCGCTCCACGAAGGGTTATTCCGTGATAATGGTCAACCACGATCACGTTGTTTTCTACAATCCAGCCTTCAAACATTCCGTCGAAACACCCAATCCCCTGTAGCCTGCCGCGATGCCGTTGGTTGGGGTCGACATGGTTTATGATCACGTTTCCACGGAGAACAATATCCTTTACGACCCCAGTGCCGATTCCGTTCGAACCGACCGACCATGACTGAAATCCATCATCATGGTTGCCGTTGACGTCGTAACAGTTCATTATTGTGTTGTACTGAAACGTGTCACGATCTCCGAGGCCGCGCATTCCGTCTCCGGCAAAATTCTCGATTGTGTTGTGCTCGACAAGGCAGGAATCGCCGTTCACCGTGATTCCGAAATTCACGTTCTTGATGTAGTTGTTTCTTGCTCGAAGGCGGGTTCCAGTGAAGTTTATCCCGTCACATGATTTGTCGTTCCATTCCTCGGCACTCCAGGACTCGGTGTTCGGTACGGTGAAGAGAGTGCATGCTTCGATAGTACAATCGTAGCTGGGACCGGAGTGCCTGCTTTCACTGAACATGAACATTCGCTTGCGGGAAAATTCGTCGGCAAAGGTGGGGCTTATGGTGACGCCGCGGACTATCCACCGTGAACAGGATCGAAACTCCATACGCGCGGCAGTGGGAGTGTGTCCAGGTTCTGCGATGATCGTTATGTAGTCAGGGTTGTAGTAATTGACGACGTCTATAATACCGTGGTAGCCGGTTCGGAGCATGATTGTGTCCCCGGGCTGCACCGGGGCACCGTTATTTCGGACCACAAGCTCGTTACCCGCGCGATGCGGATGACTTTTCGGTTTCATTGATTCGATTTTGCCGGATTCGAAAACATTTTCAAGGGTGCTCCATGGCGCGGTTGCTGTCCCGGAACCGGAGATGAATCCGTGAAAAGGGTCCACATAGTGTACCTCGGCAACCAAGCCGAAGGCGGGAATGAGAGCAAGCAGGCACGTAATCATTCGTTTCATACATATCTCCATACAGTATTTACGGCCCAAAGAGGCCGGGTCAGGAATTAGGGGCGTACAATTCGCCCGGATTTCAGTTGTCGAAATTGAGGATATGCGGATACCGCGGACTCGGCTTTTGCAGATTATACAATGCGTGTTACGGATGTGGAGACGTAGAAATTGTGGAAATCCCACAAACTGGTGTCTGCCCCCCCAAATACAAATATGAGTGGCTCGGGATTTGCGGTGTTTTTTTACCTGCTTCCGGATGGTTCATGCTATAGATTTATTAATGACCGAACGGTCAGTCATGAAATCGTTTGTGGTGGAAACAATGACGATAACGGTGGAGCGGAATGACACCTCGGAATCCGGAACAATTCAATGAGATGCGGGAGCAGAGCCGTGAAAAAATTTTTCACACGGCACTAGAGCTGTTTGGGACCGCAGGATACCATGGTACGTCGATGGAAGCCATCGCGAAGACGGCGGGAATCTCGAAAGGACTGATATACAACTATTTCGAAGGCAAAGAGCAACTGCTCGAGGCGATCCTTTTCGGGAGTATCGAAGAAATGGAAACCCGGTTTGTTCCCGTGTTCGAAAATACCGACCCGGATGTTCAGTTGCTCCGGTTTGTCGAGATGATGTTCGATTTTGCGATTGAAGAAAAGGAATTCTGGCGGTTGTACTGGTCTCTGATGTCACAACCCACACTTCCGGACGGTATTCAGGACCGCGTGAGGGAGAAAATGCATGGAGTTCTGCTTCTTATCGAAGAGGTGTTCGGCCGCAAGGGCACGGATGATCCGAAGGCGGAAGCCTGGCTCTTTGCGGCTATGCTCGACGGGGTTGTTGTCTATTATTTGTTTGACTCGGTAAATTGTCCGATTGAAGACATCAGGCAGGTTATCTGTAAGCGATATGCGCTCTTGTGAACAAGAACAACATAAGGCGAAAGCATCGACACCGTGGAGGCTTCTGATGAAAAGGGTAATTATGGGCCTGGCATTATCGAGTATAATGGTTGTCGCCCGCTCGGCGGAGCTGTCGGATTCGGCAATTGCCGTTGAGATAGTTCAGAAATACGACAAACTATACAAAAGCGAGTCAAGCGAATCGAAGATACAGATGGATATTGTCACCCCGCATTACGAGCGTACTTTAACGGCCCGAGTGTGGACGAAGGGCATGGAGAGAATGCTCGTACGCATCCTTGAGCCGGCAAAAGAACGCGGAGTGGGCACTCTGAAAATCGAAAACGACATGTGGAATTATCTTCCCAAAACCAATAAGGTAATCAAAATACCGCCATCGATGATGATGAGTTCATGGATGGGCTCTGATTTCACCAACGACGACCTGGTTCGCGAGTACACATTGGGAGCTGATTACATCGTTGAACTCATACACCCGGACACGGCGGCGGATAGTCTATACTATCTCAGTGCCGAGCCGAAGCCGGACCGACCTATTATTTGGGACAAGCTGGTTTTTGCGGTCCGGAAAGGGGATTATCTTCCGGTGTGGCGGAAAATGTACAACGAGTCCGGGGAGGTGGTGAGAGTTTTCCACTTTCGTGATTACAAAACATTCGACGACCGTACGGTCCCCTCGGTTATCGAGCTAGTCCCCCGGGATGAAGATGGCAGTCGGACCGTGCTTCGATATCTTTCGCTGGACTACGAAGTAACACTCAAAGAGGATATCTTTACGCTTCGCAATCTTCGGTCTCCGATCCGGGAAAATTGAAATGTTGACGTTGAAAATCGCATTTCGTAATGCTCTCCGTCAAAAGCGGCGGACTATACTCACCGGAATGACCATGCTGGGAGGCTACGCCCTGGCATCGATCAGTATCGGTTGGGCCGATGGGACATATAACGACATTATCGACATGTTCACCAATTCCCAGTTGGGGCATGTACAGATACATGCGCCCGGCTATCTGGACAAGCCGACTTTGTATAAACGAATAGAAGATCCCGAAGCAGTCGGCAAGAGGATTGAAAGCGTAGGGGGAGTAGATGCCTGGACGCCGCGACTGTTCGCCGCCGGTCTTGTTTCCGTGGGAGAAAACAGCAGCGCGGCACGGATTGTCGGAGTCGACCCTGAGCGGGAGACGCGTGCGGTGTCATTTGCCCGGAAGGTAAAAACGGGGGCTATGTTCCATGATACCGGGAGCGGTGCTGTTTTGATTGGGGAGGGGCTTGCGCGAGTACTGGATGCAGACCCGGGTTCGACCCTGGTAGTTGTCTCACAAGCCGCGGACGGCTCAATCGCCAATGATGCGTACGAAATCATTGGTCTTCTAAAGAGCGACAATACTATTCAAGATCGTTCATCTTTGTATATGCACCTCGATGACGCTCAGGAATTGTTCGCACTGGAAGGAAGTGTCCACGAGATCGCGGTTGTCGGGGAGAATACTGGTGAATCGCGTCAATTGGCGGAACGCATACGGAATGCTCTGTCGGGAGAAGAACTCGAGGTCGAGCCGTGGCAGGAATTCGCGCGATCGTTCTATTCGGCAATGCGCGCGGACCAACAGGGTATGTACATTTTTCTCTTTATAATTATGCTCATTGTCGCGGTTGGCGTGCTCAATACGGTACTCATGGCTGTACTGGAGCGGCGCCGGGAGTACGGACTTCTGAAAGCGGTAGGCACTCAACCCATTCGGGTTTTTGGTTTGATAATCACGGAAACGTTGATAATCGCAATTGCGGCGATAATCGGAGGTGTGGGTGTCGGAATTTTTGGAAATTGGCTGCTTTCCATGTACGGAATCGATCTCCCTCAGCCGATCGGTTATGGAGGAATGGAGTTCCGGACGCTTCATGCCGAGGTGAATTTCAGGTCGATCTACATTCCCGCATTGGTGGTTGTGGGTGTTGCGGTACTGGTCAGTGTGTTTCCAGCATTGAAAGCCATGACGGTCGACCCGGCAAAGGCGATGACAAGGAGATGATCCTCGGTTTCGATTGACTTTTTGAACAGCAATCATTTGGCTTTTGTTTTTTCAATGCATGGAGAAATCCCGCAATGTTGATGGATGTCAAATCAATCAGGATGGATTCTCTGCACCCGAACGGCAAAGTCCTTAACCAGTAAACCACAATTCGAGATCCGTTAAGATGATGCTTTTGAAGCTTGCCTGGAGAAACATGTTCCGCAACAAACGACGTACGTTCATTGCCGGAACGGCAATCGGGATCGGTCTGGCGGCATTGATCTTCTCCGATGCCTTGATCATAGGGATGAAAGAGAACATGATTCATACCGCCACAGCTTCATTCATGGGGGAGGGGCAGATTCACGCCGAAGGGTTTCGGGAAACGCGGAATGTGAAGGACACGATTCACCATCCGGATTCAATCCTTTCGCTTCTTGAAGGCGATTCCCGGGTGGTCGATATCGCATCTCGTGTCATGACACCGGCGATGATATCGTCACCTGCGGCCATGAGTTCAATTGTCCTTTGGGGGATAGATCCGGAGCGAGAAAAGGAACTCTCGCAAATAGACGATGCACTCATAGAGGGGAAATATGTTGGGGATTCAGAAGGGCGTGGGCTGGTAATCGGAAATGAACTGGCTGAGCTGCTGGAGGTTGGCGAGGGAGAGCGGATCGTGGTAACCGTCTCACGCCACGGAGGCGGCCTGTCTCAGGAGCTGTTTCGGGTGCGCGGTGTTTATCGGTTCAACAGTCAAGAGCTTGATCAGGGAATGGCGTTTGCCGATATATCGAAAGTGCGTGACATGCTTGGGCTGCCAAACCGGGCTCTCCACGAAATCGCATTCACATTTGGTAACGATGAAATCGCGGGCGACACCTCACATGTATTCTGGAAACGATATAACACAGAGCACAATAGTGCGGTAGGGTGGACGGAACTCATTCCCCAGTTTGCCGCGGTGCTCGATATGACCGACTTGTCGATGTGGCTTCTGGGATTTGTGCTGTTTGGGGTCGTGTCATTGGGGATTGTCAATACGCTGTTCATGTCTCTGTACGATCGCATGTTTGAGTTCGGTGTGCTGCGTGCGGTCGGAACCCGCCCGAGGAGCGTGTGGACATTGATTTTCTTCGAAGCGGGGGCACTTGCGGTGATAAGCACTGTTCTCGGTATCGTGCTGGGGCTTCTGATAACATTGCTCTTCAGCCGAATTGGTATCGACTACCGAGGCATCGAGTTTTCCGGAGTTACCATACAGCAGCTTATATATCCGCGGCTTCAGTTTGCTCAGTTTGTCTTTTACCCGATGGCCGTGATTGGATTGACGCTTTTGGTCGGAATGTATCCGGCCACCTACGCGGCAAAGCTCGGACCGGCAGATGCAATGCGCAGAAGTTTCTAGCCCAGGTTTCGCAGTCAAGATCGTGCAAAAGCTTACGCAGAATGCCGTGAGTCGATTGCGAAACCTGGGCTAGTGTTCCGTCCGATATATCCTGGAGGTGGTGAATGGCCTATGACGTTATTGTGGCCGAAAACGTCGTGAAAACATACCGCGAAAACGATGTTGAAGTGCACGCCGTGCGTGGAATTGATTTGACTATCGATCGGGGTGAATTCACCGCTATCGTGGGGCCTTCAGGCTCGGGTAAAACAACGTTCCTGAACATCATTTCCGGGCTGGACAAGCCGACCAAGGGAACGGTTCGACTCCACGGACGTGAACTCTCACGAATGAGCGGAAGAGAGCTGTCCGATTTCAGACGAGACAATATCGGCTTCATTTTTCAGGCATACAATCTGATTCCGGTTCTGTCGGTAATGGAAAATGTCGAATACATCATGCTTTTGCAGAGAGTAGAGCACAAAGAACGTCGTGAACGTGTTCGGGAAATGCTTGCAATGGTGGGACTCTCGGGAATGGAAGATCGTTTGCCGACAAAGCTTTCCGGGGGACAGCAGCAGCGTGTCGCAATTGCGCGAGCGATGGTATCGCGTCCGCTGTTGATTCTGGCGGACGAACCGACCGCAAATCTTGATTCCAGAACCGGCTCGGATCTTCTGGACATGATGCATCAATTGAATGAGGAGACCGGAATGACCTTCCTTTTTTCTACCCACGATCAAATGATAATGGACAAGGCGCGACGAGTGGTGGTGCTCAAGGATGGGGCCGTCGATCGGGACGAGCGGAAAGAGGGTATGTAGTACATCACCACCGGTGCCCTGCACCAGCTTACGCATACTGCTCGTTCTCGACTGCGAAACCTGGGTTAAGGCAAACCTTGAAACTGGAATCACTCAACTTGGACTGGAGGAGTCGGCGGATGTTCCCGATCAATAAAGCCCTCTCGAGCACGGGATTGCCAGAACCAAAGACAAACGCGCCAGGCTCTCACTCCGACAGTGGTTTAGTCGTGGTATGCGCTCTTCTCGTTTTTGCGCAATTCGGTACTGCCGAGCCGGAATTCGGCTTTCAAGGTTATTACAAGCACTTTTCCGTCGCAATTGACCGGAACATCGACGCCAAGGGCCTTCCAGTCTCCGAGCCCCCTCTCGGCATGGCAATCAACAGGTTGAGGATGAGTTTCTCGTTATACGCAACGGATCGCATTCACTTTCAGGCAGCTTACGACCTTGCCCCGCGAATCATGGACCCGATGTTTGCTGATGCCGAATCGTTTCTGGTATCCGGATTTGGTGACCGTTACCGCGTCTTTGATTTGGATGAGAGACTATATCCATTCGAAAGGGATTCGGTTCGCTCATTCTCCATACGCCATAATATCGATCGACTAAGCGCATTGTTTCGCCTTCCGTTCGTCGATGTAACCATTGGACGACAAGCCTTGGCCTGGGGAAGTGGAAAGACCGTTGCCCCCACCGACATCCTGGTGCCGTTCAGCCTGACCGATCTGGACGTCGAGGAGCGATCTGGCATTGACGGTATACGCTTTCGAATTCCGATAGGTGCGCTTAGCGAGTTTGATGCAGGCTACGTCGCCGGTGAAAATTTCGACTGGGAGAAATCGGCGGCATACGTCCGGGGACGTTTTTGGGTTTGGTCGACCGATGTGATTCCCACTGCAATCGTCTTTGGGAATCACATGCTGCTTGGGATCGATCTCAACAGGGCAATCGGTGGATTCGGTAGTTGGCTGGAGGTTGCTTATACCATGGTTGATCTTTTACATGGCGGAGAAAATGAAACTGAACGTGATTACCTTCGTGCTACGATCGGTTCGGACTACAGTATCACAAAGAATCTGTACGGTTTTCTGGAGTACCATTACAGCGGAGCCGGAAAAAGCGATCCCGATAGATACCCGTTACTCTTCCGGGACGCCGCGTTTACGCAAAGCGGCATTTTCCTTCTGGGCCGTCATTATACGTCGGTGGGTATGAACTACCAGATCACACCATTGATCTCCGGCTTCGGTCAACTGATTTACAATGCATCCGACAACTCATTTCTCGTGGGTCCTTCGGTGGAATACAATATTCGAAGCGATGTGTATTTTTCTCTTGGTGGATATATCGGGGTGGGGGAGCATGCGGAATCCGGTGGAAGAAGGATCAATTTCGGTTCGGAGTTTGGCGGCTTGTATCCGGACCAGTACTTTGCCGCGTTTAGATTTTACTTCTGACCGGCCTGCAAATGCTTACCCGAGACTCGATAAGCATCGCGCAGAAAACCGACGATCTGCGGTAAAATTGTGGTAATGGGAGGATTTTGTGGCAGCAGAAATCGACTATAACGGCAGAATATTTCAGGGAGTTTCAAATACCCCAAACGGCGAAGTCTCCGCGGAAACTCGCCTGCACTATCGGCAAAACGGGGATATTGTCTGGGCCACTATTGAAGGGGGTGGGATTCGCTGGGGGACGCTCCTGGCCAAAATTGCCGATGACGGATCTCTGGATATGAGGTATCAGCATATAAACATGGAAGGTGAGTTGAAAACCGGGACCTGCTTTGCCCGACCCGAAAAGCTCGACGATGGTAGAATCAGACTATACGAGCAGTGGCAGTGGACCAGCGGTGATCGGTCCGAAGGATATTCGGTTATCGAACAGGTACGACGGTCCGGGAAGGATTCCTGAGCATGTTTGGATCCCGGGAAAGGGAGCGTTATCGGATTCACGCCTGGCCGCCCTGATCCTGCGGCAAGATCAGGAGCTTTTGGTTGGCCTTCATCGCAAAGCTTCATTTTGCCGTTTCCCGCTTTGAGGCAGGGAGTGTCATTTGCCAAGCAACTCTCTCAGTACCAGGCGGTATTCGCGACCGTGCGGCACAAGTGATGGATCGTGGATCAGACCGTCGGGGGAGTGACACTCCTGGTTCAGTGTCCCGAGGTGTTCCAGGTCGGGTATGTTAACCAGCCCATTCTCGATCGAAGATATCGTGGAATGCGGAGGATTGTGACGGGATCGGGATGGTCCAAACGGTTTTACGAGGATATCGGCATCGAACAGCTTGCAACGTTTTATTTTTATTCTCCACTCATGTGTCGAAACGTCGTTTTCCTCGCGCCAACTGAACCCGACTTCGACAGTCGAGAGACGCCGTACCGCGCTGCACTGA
>CAYFVL010000074.1:0-21373 GCA_964346405.1 uncultured Fibrobacterota bacterium | reverse complement strand
TTCATAAGCGCCCGAAAAACAAGAGGTTAGCACCTATTCGGACAGGCACTAATTACCATTTCTTATTAATGCCGCTAAGGTGATACCGGTACTCGCCCGGCGGTAGACGATCGCGGATACAAGGATCCGGCAACTGTTATGATATGCGGCTTCTTCGAGCTTTCTTTTGTTCTTTGCTCGAGGTATTCAACCGCTCTGTGACCGATTCTGTCGAAGCGGAAGCCATAGGTTGTAATGCCCAGGACTTTCGTCTCGGCGATATCATCGAATCCGGTGAGGGCCAAACGGCCTGGAACATCTATCTTTTTCATATCCAGATACATACGCGCGGCACAGGCGATGTCGTCATTGACTCCTATCCATGCCGTAATTTGAGGATCATTCAGCGCTTTATCGAACATGGATTCGCAGTTCTTGAACAATAGGATTTTCTGGCGAGTCCGGCTGAGGGCGCTGGAATACATTTTTCGGCGCACTTCTGATGAGAGGCCGCATTGCATCGAGGGCATGTTTCCCAACTCGTCGGCAATATTCTTGAATGTATCGCGGGAAATATCGGCTGCGGAAGCATCCGTTTTCGCCTGGGTACATGTTAGAGCAACTGCTTTCAAATCTGTTTGAGCGTTATGCGAACGAAAAATGGAAGCTACGGCTTTCAAGCGATTCCGGACCCACGGCTGCTCAAGTGAAACATGCGATAAAAACGCAATTTTGCGATGCCCTTGCTCATATAAGTGGACGGCTATTTCATGCCCTGCTCGAATATTATCGGGACGTATGACCACTACGTTCGGATGACTGAATGTCGCGGGGCTGATTCGAAATTCGGTATCGATAACGACACAGGGAATTTCTGGATATTCGATCCAGGGAACGAATTTGTCTTCCCGCCAGCGTGCAACGATATATCCCGCAACGGCATGTGCTTGTGGGCGCGGCGATAGTTTGGCTGCGCCCGAAGGAAAGTAATACTTGAGGCGTCCCCAGCCACGATCGGATAAAGCTCTTTCTACTCCCTGAATCAGTTGATTGTAATAAGTCGATGTTATGCTGCGACGGGGGGTGGTCAGATACACTGAAGAACCCGAATGGACGACATGGGTTCTAGCAAAGCCCTTTCCTTTCTTTTCGATAATCCCTTCCGACTGCAGTCGAATTAATGATTGACGCAGTATCGTGTATGAGCAACGGAAAACTCTTTGCAACTCGCGCATCGACGGCAGCCTCGGGCGCCCCCCATACTCGCCAACGAGTATGTATTCACGTAATTGGTCGGAAACGGCGCTGGTCCGGCGCTGGAACCCCTTCGTATGCGATTCCTTTTGGGGTGTTGTAAAATCTCGTGGACGATAGCGGCCGTTGATCGGATCCTTCCTAAGGACGTCTCTTTCTTCCAACAAACGATATGTTTTTGCCACAGTATTCGAAGACAGGTGCAATGAAGAGGCAAATGCTCGTATCGATGGAAGAAAACCGTCTTCCGAAAATTCATTTTGAGCCAATTTTCTTTCGATAAGCGCCGCTACCCGGTCTGCTTTGCTATTTGTTTTCATTCTATAGATAATATAATGTATTTACAACTATCAATTAGGGTTTTCCAAGACATTGACAAGCTTTACGGATTTTGCACCCCTCGGGATATATGCTGCGATAATGGTACAAAGTGAAAGCCAGGTAACCACATTTTTCCCGCGGTCAAATCACGAACCGAGTATCATATACCCAGAGGCGTTGAAAGGTTTTTCTATGACGAGTTTTTGTCCTGAAATTCTCAAAAAAAGGGGAGATCTCATTCCTCCCATGTTTTTTGTCGGGAATTGGGGATTTTTTGCTATTTGTGGAAGGCAAAAGCATGATAAAGCTATCGATGTATACCTGTGTATCTTTGCTGGTTGCGGTTTTCCTGGTTCAGCATGCGACAGCTCAGAACTGGCCCATGTGGGGCGGCCCAAATAACGGTTTTGTGTGTGATTCTCTGGAAGGGAATGTAGCCGCGGATCTGTCTGAAGCGACACTTATGTGGGAAAGCGAAGAAAGCGATATCGGGCCGGGACGTTCTCAGGCACTGCGATATGGCAGAGGTAACCTGAAAAGAACACCCAGTGGAGGATGTGCAACAACGCTTGTCGACAGCGAAAGACTCTATCAATACTATTATGTTCCCCATGGTGACGTTTACGATACAGTTTGGGCGCAAACGGTCATCCGTCACGCGATTGAAAGAGGAGACACGCCCACCGCGGAAGATTCGTTGAAGCTACGACATCTGTTCAGCATCACGTGCGATGAAATATTGCTGTGTATGGATGCGGCCACCGGCAAAACAATCTGGAAAAGGGTATTCGACGATAATGGCCTTTACCGGGGTGATTATGATAAGCCGCGTAACGGCAATAATACTCCCTGTATTGGAGATGGGCGTATTTTCGTCTATGGTAATACCGGCGCGCTGTATGCATTCGATCTTGACTCAGGGGAACTACTCTGGTCACGTCCGGGTAATGCCGGGTTGGAATCGGATAAAGAAAAATCAATCAATGAGTGGAAATACAAGGCGCATGGGGTGCTCGGACCGCCGCTTCTCTATGTTGATGGCGTTGTTATCTACTCGGTATTCAATGAGCAGATCGGTTTCGACGGCGCAACCGGTGACACCTTATGGAGCATAAAATCGAGACCGATTTCTCGATCGAGCGCTTCGCTTTGGTATCACGATGGTTCTTCTTATTTAATCACAGCGGTTTACGTAAAAAACAGCGACTTTCACTCTGCTGTTTGTGTCGTTCCCCGTACTGGAGAAATTATCTGGAGCATTGATAGTATTGGTGATGTAACGCGCGGCTTTGGGGTTGGCGAGGATTACATGCTGGCATATACAAATGCAGGGGATGATGTTCCCATCACCTGTTTCAAACTCTCCTTACAGGGCGCGGAGCGTCTTTGGGATTTGGCGTGTGGCCTTAAAACGGGAAGCACAATGGCGCCTGTTATTTACCAGGAGAAATGCTACATTCGAACCGGTCAAAGCGATGGGTGCGGTCGCAATATGATATTCTGCGTTGACATGAAAACGGGAGAAATTCTAAAACGGGTTACCGACGCGGGTAACAGCGACGGGTTTCAGTACATTGTGGACGGCAAGCTTTTTCACCAGATGGACGGCAGTCACTCGGGATGGGATGCATCAGAGTACAGGATGTTTTCGTTGGCCGCGGATGATCCCGAAGCATTCGGTTTTCTCAGCACCCTGACAACAGATTTTCCGGTCGGAAGCGCTTACGGATTCGCAATGGTCTATCCAATAGTCAACGGGCGGTTATTTATCCGGGGGCGCTATGATGATAAAGCGGATCCGATTCCTTCAAACAGCCATATATACTGTTATGATGTTTCTGAATCGCAAACCGGCGCTATTCATCGAAACCGGAGGATAGATATCCATGAGCCGCAACCATCGCAAACCGTTTTTGATATAAGGGGACGGAATTTGCACAAGGGGCCGGACAAACCAATGAGGACCCCGGGGGTTTATTTGCTTACCCATGATGGGAAAAGGGTTGAGTTTTCCCTGGAAACTCTCAAAAGAAGGTGGAAATGAAAATGGCAATTTTGATCAATGCGCGGCGCTCGGTCTGGATGATACTTGGAATCGCGCTGATTGGTGCATCCGGCACAGCCTGGTGCGAAGCCCCGCCGGCGGATAATTCGGTGTGGACTCTCAACCTGGATGAGGCGGCGGAATGGGGTGTGGAATTACAGGTCTCGGTGGAGGTTCGAAACGGCACGCCACGGTCGGCGTATGCAACGGCCCTTTCCGCACGAACCATGCTGAGTCCCGTCGATATTACCGGCCTGAGCTATGAAAACCATACTCTCAGCGGAGAAATAAAGGTTGACTATTTGTATCAATTGACACATCGTAAAAAGAGAAACTATTATGCCGTCTATTCCATACAGTGCGCTTCGACGGGAGAAGGTATTTTGGGGACTCATACAGGTCAATTCGAGTCAATCGCGGTCTCCGGCGCGATCACCGGTCAATTAATCGGTATCTCGCCTGTCCCGAATCGGGTACAGTGTGATATGTGGCTCGACGCCGCTTTTCCGGACGAGAAAGAAACGCGTCCAATACTCCAGTTGCTGCTGGATGATGGGGAGGTGAAAGAGAAATCGTACCACAATGGCGAAATTTACAAACAAGGCGGCAAAGGCGCGGACTTTCTATTTCGAATCCTGACCGGAGGAATCTGCGCGGTAAGAGGAAGACGTCATGCTCTCCAGGAGCTGTCGGCGTCTCTCGACGATACGGTATTCTCGGCGAAATTCACGGCCGAATCGTCACTGAAAGAACGTACGGCGATATGCGAGTACGAATTGCGGGGGACTACCGTCGGCAATCGAATTGTGGGCGCCACCACGGTAAAGAGCGAGGGGCAAACATGGGAAGGGAGATTCTTCGGTATGTTCGGGCCGCCTCCTCCTGAGCCCGATCCTTTGAATGGGTATTATACTTTGGCCGTAGCCGACATCCTGCCCGAACACATCAATATAAGCGCTGAAACGAATTCAGGACGCTTCGGTTCTTCAATTGCACTCGCGCCGTCCGTCAACCGGCGGTGGCACCATGCGGACGTTTCGGGCCTGAGCATATCGGGTACACAACTGAGTGGTCCGGTGAGCGTAACGTTTTCTTCCGATCCATCCATTTCCAACGCTGCTATCAACAGTTGTCAATTCACAATAGATGCACAAATCGACAAATTCGGATTTGTTAGCGGCGAATACGCCGGTTCGGTAAATGGAGAATCCAGAACCGGCTCGATTTGGGGGCAGATAATGCCCCAAACCGGCATGCCGTATGAAGAACGGATAGAGGCGGCAAAGGCATTGTACTCCGGCACAATGGAGATCGATCAGGAATGCGCCGCACGCGCGGCAAGTGATTATTTAACTCCCGTCCGGTCCGAAAGGCCGGGCGAGCGTCCGTTCTGGACCAGCTCGTCTCTTCAATACATGCTTACAGGCCGGGGTGTAAGAAGTGACTCGCTCCTTATTCCCTACTGGACTACCCCGCCCAATGAATTTCTCTATGCGCCGGCATTTGAATTTCCACCCGCTGCCGGCGCGGTCCGCTATGCATATACACTGGAATCGGACAAAGGTAATAGAATAACCTTTGAGGACACCGTTTCACATGTGAGCCTCGATGAGTACTGGGATGAAATCCCCGTTTCCGTGAAACATCTCCTGAAGGTTACCCCATATTCAGCGGACAATTCTGAAATAAACGATACCGTCCGCGAATGTACAATCTACAAAAAAGAACCTTTCGCGGGACTCTATGTGGACGAATTGGGTGATGTCAAAGAAAGACTACTTTCCTACTTTCGATGGCTGAAAGACCAGAGCTTGTTTTCCACCTGGCAGTCGGACATGTCGACGCTGAACGCAGCAAATTGGGAAGCGGAAGACTGCAATGGAGGCGCCGAGGCGCCATCGATAGTACGAACAATGCTCCGTTACAGTAAGCTTGCCGACGATCCGCATGAAGCCGCGTTTGCACGTTCAATGGCGATACGATGCGGGTGCACAATATTGATGAGTTCCCGAAACGATCTGGACTTCCCCTCAACACAAAAAAACAGGGTGACATTCATGCAGTACTACCCGGGATTGGCTTTCCTGGAACTCTACCACGAAACCGGCCGGAAAGTATTCAGTGATAAGGCGGTCGCCATTGCGCGAGGATTGCGAAAGGTCCAGCGGCCGAGCGGCTCATGGGCGCATACCGATATTAACGGAATCATGAGCGACGGAACCCATTCACATGGCGGTGAAGCGATTGATGAATTCGATCCGTCCGCCGTGTTGTATTTCCTTGGTAGGCTTCGCACCGAACTTAACACGAGTGAATTTGTCGATGTCGAGGACCGGGCCTGGCAGTGGCTTGAAACTCATTCTCTTCATGATCTCTGGTGGCGCTATCAGCCCGAACACGGTTTGGGGCAACGGGAATCCGTTCGCTCACCAAAAGAGTTGACATTTTTAGTCCGCTACATTCTCGATTACGCTCCGGCCGAACGGCGCGATGTCGGGCTTGCCGAAGAGGTGGCGAGGTACTGTGAGGATCAGTTCACCGTCTGGGATCGATCACCCGGGCCCTACTCTACTCCCCATGTGGTGCGTGCAATTGAAAAGACCAAAAGATATACACCTCTGGCGGAACGTAATGCTTCGGTGGCGCACATGTTCATGCGCCTATATCATGAAACCGGCAACACTCTTTACCAAAGCAAAGCGGAAGCGCTGTACAAATCCATTCTCTTGCTCCAGAGTCCCATTAACGGAGGACTCGAAGCGGACTACGACTGCGCTCGTCCCGGCGGAGTCCGTGATGCTACTATTGACCCACGCTTTGCGCCTGAATATTTAAGCAACTACGCATATCCAGCTATTTACTTATACGATTATGCCACGAACTCGATATCGGGCAAGGTCCCCGGCATAAATCCCGGCAAAACTCGCGCGAAAACAGGCCTCGGTGACATTTCGGTATACGGAGGGCGACTGATCAGGATTACCATACCGGCAGACGGTTCTACGGTACTGAATGCCACGGTATTCGATTTGAGGGGACGATCGATCGAACGAAGACGTATCGATCTCCAGAATGGACAAAACGGTTCAATCGTTTTCGGTTCCATGTCACGCGGATCCTATATCGTGCGAATACAGTCGCCGAAAGGCTCCCTGATCAAGCGGGCGCGCATACTTTACTGATCATCGGCGGACCCGGTGTGTGTCTCAAACAGAGATCGGATATCTCTTTGCGCCACCAATGCAGGAACGTGGCGCCTCCCTGACGCGGGCTGCTTCTTGGCCGGTAGCAGCCATCAATCCCGAGAGATTCGCCCGTTGTGCCGATTCTCCTGACCGGTAGCGTTCCTGCCAGGCGTGGTATTTCGGTGAATGCAGCCCCAACCATCCCACTATCGTCTTACGGGATACCCCCGTTCTCTCGGAGATATCCCGGACAAAGTCCAGCACCGAATCACTCACATCCGGCTCCAGTTGGCGGCTGGAGAAATGGATTATTCATTTTCAAGGACCAGGGAGTTGCCTGAAAGCAACGCATACAGGACAAAGCCGGTCTGGTGGTATCTTGCGGTATGCAAGGAAATCCAATGCGAATTCTCTGCCATTTTCTTCCCAAACGGGGCTTCCGCGCAAAACCGCAACCGGCCTTTACGAACAAATCAATGCCGGCATCTCGGTCGAAAACCTCTCCCAGACAATGGTAGAGCGTGCCCGCCGTCAAATGGCTGAGTCTGGGATCGACGCCATGGAGACGCTATCGCCCAATATTCGCAAGGTCGCTCATACGGCCATGGCGGTCAGCCATAAAACATACGAGAATGCGATATGGCCGCTGAACAACAATATGATGTCAGTATTGCTCGTACCAACGCGCCATAGTGAAAAATTCAGCCTTCATCCCTAATTTACGAATTCCTCGTCGCCACTGCCGTTGCCGGCATAGGTGTTGTTTGTTACGCCGCTGAGATCGGCATTGTGGTGCGCGCAGACCGGGTAGTATTGGGAGTTCTCGATCGTGCAATTCTGTATGGTCACGGGCACATCGGCGAGGTAGACCCCCGTAACAGCCTGGCTGATCACGGCATAGGTAACCGAGGTGTTCGATGACGTGTTCGTGGCCAGCCAGATGCCGCCGCTGTAGTTGGCCGAAGAGCCATATCCCCATTTCGTGCCGCTCGTTGCGCTAGAGAAGATGATCGAATCCTGCGCGGTTCCGTTCGCAATCAGCGTTCCGGTTTGGCTTTCACCGACCCCCAGGTGCGTGTCCTTGTTGAAGTGCAGCGCGACGCCGGGGCGTAGTGTGAGTGTGGCCCCGCCGCTCGCACCAACTCCGATCTTGTCCGCAACGATGTAAGGGGCGTCGTGCTTTCGCCACACCGCATCGGTGGTCACCTTGTTGTTGCCTTCCAGGACGATCCCGCCCTTGCCGTTTCCGGCAACGGAGCCGGTTCCCGACAAATTGCCGGCCATGTTCGCATCGATCATCATCGCATATTCGCCGTTTCCGGTGATGGTGTTGTCCACGAACGACGCGGAGTCCTTCGGCCCGCCGATACCTTTGCACCTGATACCCGTACAGGCATTGGAGGAGATAGAGCAGTGCGAGATCTCCACGGCGACATCGTGGACGTACATACCGTTGGTGGCCCTGGTAATCGAACAGTACGTGAGTGAGGTGTTGGTCGTGGCCTTGGCGCCGATCCAGATACCGCCGGCATAGTTGCTGTTTTCACCGTATCCCCAGTTGGTTCCTTCGGTGTGATTGGTGAAAACGATCGAGTCCCCGGGGGTTCCGTGAGCGATGAGTGTTCCGGAGTGCGATTCTCCGACCGATAGGTACTTGCCGGCCAGGAACTCGAACACGGCGCCGGGCTCGATCGTGATCGTGTTGGCGTTGGGGGAGCCTTGGATATCGATGTTCTCGGCGACCACGTAGGAAGCATCGTGCTTCTTCCAGACACCCGTCTCGACGGCGTCGTTGTTCCCGGTAACCAGAATGCCGCCCCCGGTGTTGTCCGCTACGCTGCCCGTCCCGGACAGATTGCGCAACTGGTTCGCGTCGATACCGATCCCATACTCGCCGTTGCCAGTGATAATATTGTCGATGAATGACGCGGAATCCTTCGGGCTTCCCACTCCCTTGAAGAAGACGCCGTTGAACGCATTGTGAGCAATGTAGCAGTGAGAAATGCTCACTGCGGCATCATGGACGTAGATCCCGGAGGTCGCATTGATGATTCGACAGTAGTCGATGACCGAATTTCTGGTGGCTTCGGCGGTGAACCATATGCCGCCCGAATAGTCGGCTTTACTGCCGTACCCCCATGTAGTTCCTTCCTTTAGATTATCCATCACCACCGAATCGGTTGCCGTCCCGTTCACTTTCAGCGTTCCGCTCACCTGGATGTATTTGCCGTTATCGAATGAGAGGTGCGCTCCGGCCGCGATAATCAACTCCCCTTTGACGTCAATCTTGCCGAGGACCTCGGCCTTGGTGTTGGGGCCGAACGTCACCGTGCAACCCGCTGGTATCGTCAGAGTTCTCTCTATCCGGTACGTTACCTGGGTACAATCGTATACGGCCGGGCATTGCGGTGACTCTATGCGTACCGTGTTGTCCACGACCCAGACGATGCGAGTTGCGGATGCATTCGCACCCTCGCTGTCCTGAACGTTGTATACGAGTGTGTTACGCCCAACCGTCGCGGTGTCAATCGTTCCGCTCACGGTGATGGAGGAGGTCAAATCGCCGTCTTCAGGGTCGGTGGCGACAGCGCCGGAATCGACATACGTATGGTTGATGCCGATTGTATCGACCGGTTTGCCCTTCAGTGTGACGACCGGCGGCTGGTTGTCACTCTCGGGTTCCACCGTATCACATCCCACCCATATGAACATAGCTCCCGTTGCCAGAACCAGAGATAACGAAATCAGATTGAAGCCGTCCCGCCTTGTCATATGCCCCTCCTCCTGGTATAGTAAATTCCCCACATTCTCCGTTGCCGACGTTTCCGGCACAGCGTAACGGTGCCGCGGTACGACCGGAAGCCCATTGCCTTGGATTCCCGGGCGCCTGCTGCGAGCGCGGCCCGAGGTGGAAAACAGCGATCATGATCAAAATAAGGAAGGAGAGGTGGCGTGTATAGTAAAAAAGGGACATTACACCAAAGCGGCCAGGAAGAAACGCTCGAACTCATGCTTCCGTTCCGATATCCTGCTCATGTACGCCGAAGGGGATTCGCCGCAGAATGCCTTGAAATTTTTGATGAAATGTGTCTGGTCGTAGTATCCGTAGTCCAGCGCGATCCGGCACCAGTCGTCTACGACCGCCCGCTTCTCCTTGAGGTCGCGAAGTACACTCTGCAGGCGCACAATCTTTATGAAACCTTTGGGATTGATGCCGATCCGCCGTGTGAATGCCCGGCGGAAATGGCGGATGCTCACGCCAGCCTGTTCGGCGAGCGACGATACGGCTACCATACCCCGGGTGGCGATGACCGATTCGATGGCCTTTTCGAAGCACGTCGGCTCTGTCGACGTCCCCTTCAGGCGGGCGCCGAGGAAGGTCTCGGCCGCCTCGACCAGCCGCGTCGCTTCGAGCCCTTCCTCCCGGCCCAAGCGGCAGAAGGTGGTCCCCTGGAACGAAGGAAGGCACACCTCGAGCGGCATGGCGTTGTTCAGCAAGCCATCCAGGGGAATGCCAAACAACCGATGGAGGCCGGCCGGCTTGAGCAGGATAGTGAACTGCGCGTAGTGCCGGCCGGGAACCACCGTGTAGTAGCGCTGCTGCTGACCCACAAGGATATTACCGGCCTGGGGTATCCCTTGCGGATACAATCCGTTGTGGACCGCAAAGGGGTCACCGCGGTTGAGGAGTATGAATGAGCAGCCGGTAGGAAGAAACCTGATCTCCCCGCCGACTTCGTCGCTTTCGCTATGGTAGTAGGCGTAGCGGTGAACGACATTCTCAAGCGCAGGCACGGGGGAATAATATTGGAAGTACATATACGTCCTCCGACCGCCTGATAAAAGATTTTGTCAAAGATTTCCAGAAAAAACGGGTTTTCGGACAGACTCTTTCTATCTGAACGAGCTAATTCAACTCAACTCTGAAGTAATCAACGTACTGCTTCTGAGGAGTATAGTTCCAACCCGACCATATTCCAACGGTTCCTTTGTAGAGAGGGTCTGAGTCGTCGTCAATATTATGCTCGAACACCTGTTGCCATCCCTCTCCGTCTTCCAGGTCGACGTAGCACTGTATTGTGCCGGCCTGAGCCACAACGCGCATTCTGAACCAATTGTCATACTCGATCGGCGCCACATCGGAGAAAGGTTTGACATTTGAATATCCCCCTCCGTCGCCCGTCCCACGTTGCTGCAGGATCCATTTGTTTGTATTGCCGTTGCCGTCCCAACCAAACTGATAGCTGCCACTCAGCCACTCAGACGGGTTGTCCGAGTGGCTGCGAAATACAATGGCTAAAAGTCCGTATCGACCAAAGTCTGTCTGGTTCCCCGTCATTTTGACCCTGGCTTCAATAGTGTAATCACCCTCGGACAATGATATGAAAGATGTATCGACCATGCGAAAACCTTCAGTGACAGGGTCCGTCGTTCCCCGTTCATGTCCCTGCAACGTCAGCAGACCCTCACTCACCGTTCCCGGAATCTGGTCGGGCACCAGAGACCACCAGGTCTCGTTCATGTCATTGTCGAATGGGTCATCGAAACCCGCCTCGGAGAACTTGATACTGTCAATGGTGCCGATTCTGTAGACAGTATGGCTTCCGTCGTTCTGATACACATGCATTTTGTCCATGGCATTCGCCCCGACCGCAAGCAGAACCAGTGCTGTTATCGTTTTCCTCATTCTCCATTTCCTCCTTCTATAAGCTTCCACGCGTAGATTTGGTTTCCTCGTTCCAAAACAATACTGTAAACACCACTTCGCAGCGGCTCTTTTCCGAGAGAAACGTCAAATTCATGATTGTTCGGTATACCTTCGAAAAGCGTCGTGATTCGGCGTCCATTCAAGGAGTAGAGGCGAACACGAACGGGTAATTCCGTTGGGAGTCTGAATCGACATATGGTGCCGTTCCGGAACATGGAAATCTCCGGCACGGGATCACTCGATGCCAGGGCCTGGTCATTTAGTGATTGACTTATGTCAACATGAGCATGGGTGAATTCGATCTTTACAATATCCTTGAGTTCGTAAGTGTTTGCCGCGGTCATGACGCCGTCTTCAAAAAAGATATTTTCAATCTCAGTCAGAGCTTCTTCCTCAAAGCCGTCGACAAGTGTTATCTTCATAAAGCTATGTGCTGATCCGATCATGACCAGAGCGAGAATCCCTATCAATAGTTTATGCAAGCAAACCTCCTTTGCCGGGAGTGAATAAGTTCGAGAAACAACCAAATGTTCAGTTCGACATCTCAGTGTCTGGTTTCTGGATTTCGGGCGGACCCAAATATAAGAATTTGGCAAGCATATTACAAGCCAATTTGCCCTGTAAAGTGATGTCCCAAAAACACGAAAACGAAAAACTTCGATAACCGCCCCGTTTGATACATTATCACCGATATTTGTCGGTTGTGGAAGGCCGAGAAACGGTTAACCCGGCTTTTTTGGTTGCACAATCTTACCCATACTGCTCATTTTCGACTGCAAAACGGCGTGCACAATCAGGATGTCCACCCAAATCGACCTATGCACGCAGCCGCAAATTGATAGCTTCGGCAGAGGCAATTCCCGTGATTGATTCAAAAAACATCATTTGGTTCTGCTTTCGACCAAAACCCGATTTGGTTCGAAAAGCCCTGTAAGTCATTGATTTTTCATCGATGTTTCGGGCTGGAATGCGTGTAACTTATTGTCAGCAGCAGGCTTCCGTAGGCCCGACCCGGATAATGCGGATACCACGGAAACCTCATTATCGTCGTTTGGGGCAATCTTCTGCTTGTAGATTGCGAGGAACTCCCGTGCATCAGCCAGTGCGGCGTCACCCGTGACGTACCCGAACATCGTAATTTCGATGTAAAACCTTCCGAATGACGCAAAGGCCACACAAGAAGTCGTCCCCGTTTGATACTTGACATAACCAAATTCGGGGAGAGAATCGAGATCTTCGGAGCGATGAGCGGTATAGTCGTCCACATTCTTCTTTGCGGCTTCGTAAGTGCTCGGAGCCAATCCCAGACTTGAACCGGCCCCATATGAAGGTATCCGCACTTCGCCGCTCGAAATCAGCCCTTCCCGAACAATTTTGCTGTCTGTCCGACCACCAACGGCACAAAGCTCATCCCAAGAATGACCGCCCAACCGGTAAGTCCCGGATCCCGCACTCGAAGCGCATCGGAAAGGCCGGGTAGATACACTGCAATCAGAAGCAAAACGGTGCAGAGCGCCAGTGCCCCCCAGACATACGGATTCCGGGTAATCTCATTCTTGAAAACGCCCGAATCGTTTTGCCGCATGTTAAAAACGTGCCACAGGCGGGCGAACCCGAGGGAGACGAAGGATACTGTCGTTGCTTGACGATTTTCGAATCCCAGGCCGAAACGGGCTATCGCGAAGGCTCCCAGGATGGTTGCCGCGATCACTGCTCCGTACGCAGCAATCGTCGTCCAGTGCCCTTTCATCAGGATCGACTCATCCGGATCACGGGGGGGGCGACCCATAAGATTCGCACCGCCTCGTCCCATTCCCAGCGCCAACGCGGGAAACGCATCGTTTACTACATTTATATACAGTATCTGCAGAGGAAGAAGCGGCATGGCAAAATTCAACACCGACGCCACCCCAACGGCGATTATCTCCCCCATGTTTCCAGACAGAAGATAGACCGTAAAGGCCCGAATGTTGTTGAAGATTGCACGGCCCTGCTCGACCGCGGCAACAATAGTCGAAAATGCGTCGTCTCTGAGCACCATGTCCGCGGATTCACGAGCGACCTCGGTACCACGCTTCCCCATGGCGATCCCGATGTCGGCTTTCTCCAGTGCTGGAGCATCATTGACCCCGTCCCCGGTCATGGCAACCACAGCACGATTCTTTTTATGTATATCGATAAGATTCAGTTTCTGCTCCGGACTGACCCGAGCCAGGATCGAAGCACCCGCGATCCGTCGACGATCCTCATCCGACATCTCGTCGGCCGCTTTGATATCCGTTCCCTCGATCACATCGTCACCGTCAAATTCGGCCAGCCCAACCGCCTCGCCCACTTTCCGAGCGGTAATCGCCTGATCCCCGGTAACCATAACCACCCGGATACCCGCATCCTGACACTCCTTGATTGCGGGACGCACCGACTTGCGCGGCGGGTCCGCCAGTCCAATTGCCCCGAGAAACACGAGATCCTTGTATGGGCCGGAGTCCTGGTCCTTTGTCGTCTTCTCGGCGAGTGCCAGAACCCGTAACCCCTCGCCGGCCAGTTCATTGGCACGGTCAACCCACTGTTTCCGTTGACCCTCTCCAAACTCCTCTTCCGAACCATCCCTCGAGAGTTTCGAGCAGGCTTGCACCACGGCCGACGGTGCGCCCTTGACCGCCACCCGTAAGCCGTCTCCGTCGGTCCTATGGTAGGTTGCCATCATCTTGGTTTCGGGATCGAACGCCTCCTCCCGCACTTCGGGCATCTTCTTCAGAAGTCCCTCATAGCTCATACCGGCCTTGGCACCGGCGACAAGCAGAGCCACTTCCATGGGGTCCCCCGAGGGATTGCTCTCAGGATCGTCGGGATCTCCCAGAGAGGCGTTCGTGCACAGGACACCGACCTCCAGTGCTCGACTAAGTAATTGATCTTCCGAAGGTTGCACCTCTTGATTCTCTTTCTTGAATGAACCTTCGGTGCTCAGACCCTCACCGCTGATCTCGTATTCTCCGGTGGGAAAGACCATTTTCTGCAGGGTCATCTGATTCTCGGTCAGTGTGCCGGTTTTGTCGGTGCAGATCACGCTGGTCGCACCCAGCGTTTCGACTGCCGCGAGTTTTCTGATGACCGCATTTCGCTGTGCCATTCGCCACATCCCGCGAGCCAGCGCGACGGTTGCCACAATTGGTAAACCTTCCGGTACTGCCGCCACCGCAAGCGCAATGGCCACTTCAATCATAAGACGCAGATCTCTCCCGGCGATGATCCCCGAGACGGCGACAAGCACCGCAATCCCGATAGTGAGCCAGACAAGCCGTTGCCCCAGCCGTGCGAGTCGCTTTTCCAGAGGCGTCTGTTGCTCCGACCCTGCTTCTTCCGCCATGGCGGATATCTTACCCAATTCGGTCTGCATCCCCGTAGCGACCACCACCCCGTGTCCGGATCCGCGGGTCAGTGCCGTGCCCTTGTAGAACATGTTCTTCCGTTCGGCCAGAGGTGTTTGGCCGCGGTCGAGTGGCTCTGTTGTTTTGCTCACGGGAACCGATTCCCCGGTAAGCGAAGATTCGTCCGCCTGCATCCTGGCGGCTTCCAGAAGACGAAGATCCGCGGGAGCCATATCGCCGCTTTCGAGAACGACAATATCCCCGGGAACCAGTTCCACCGATGCGACCTCCCGAATTTCACCGTCCCGACGAACGCGTGCGGTTGTACGACTGAGCTTACGAAGAGCTTCCATGGATCGCACCGCACGATATTCGCTGAAGAATCCGATAACCGTGTTCACGACGATAGCGATCATCACCGCGATTCCTTCGATCCACTCCCCAAAGGAAAAAGACAAAACCGCCGCCCCCGCAAGTATTCCGATGATGAGGCTTTTGAACTGATCGACAAAAATCGCCCATCCGCTCCGCGTCTTTGCCTCCACCAGTTTGTTGGATCCGTGTTCATCGAGGCGGCTTGATGCCTCCTGTCCGGAGAGCCCATCCTCGGGCGACACCGAAAGAGAAGATAGTACGTTGTCGGTGGTCTGGGTCCAGGGAGTGTCGGGGATTTTTGGCATACTCGTGTGTACCTCTGTTCCAAACAGGATTCTTTTTGTTCTGTCGGCTCGTCGCTGAATTTCATTATAAAGGGCGGCAAATCATCGTGTTCCCGGGACGAATGTATGTGCCGCCTGCGCTATTTCATATATGGCCGGTTATGAGGAGCAACAAAGCAAAATAAATGCCGGAATTTTGTTGGGAATCGTTGGGAGTGAATAATGCAATAAGACTGTTAACCCGAGTTTCGCAGTCAACTCACATCATTCTGCGTAAGCTGTTGCACAATCTTAACTTAGAAAAACGCTCGCTCTCGACTACGAAACTTGGGTTAAGCAAATCCGCTCCATTCTTATCCCCTTGGAGGATGGTAATTCGGGTTCGGCACTAAAGCACCGGCCACACGTGGTATGATGAACCGCCCGCTTTTGAAGTCCCCGACTCTTTGTCAAAACTCACCCTGCGGCGGCTTTTTGAACGGATAAGGATCTGAATGTCGGGGGGGACAAAAGCGGAGGGGTATTGCGTACTGAAATACCATCAATGATAACTCAGATAGCCAAACCCGGAGTGGCGTCCGCCTATGAAAAAAAGCCGCAATGGGCGCCCTGCCGAACGCCCTTACGGCTTTTGTCAGAAGCAGCATGCACTTTCCATGCTACGCCCGAAGATTTAAAATAGGAGTTGAGCCATACTCTAGAAGTAGAAAGCAACTCCAACATTCGGCAGAACTATACCACCAATTCCCCAACCATTGAAAGTGTTGCCCAGGAAAGTAAAATACATTTCCCTTTCGGTGTCGTTTCCTTCCCCAAGAGCGTCATTTGATATTGTGGAGGTCGTCCTGTCAACAGAAAAACCCATGAGGTCCAGGCCGATCCGAAAAGCCAGATTTTCAGTAACATAGAGATCGCATTTCAAAGGAATACTGATGCCAAACAATATCCTGTTGTATTCAGCATAGTCGAATTCGACTTCTTCAATTTTTCCATCTTCATTCAGCTCTTTCTCGACAGGCTCGGTGCCGAAAGCCAATCCGACCTCAGGTCCCATTGATAGATGAAAATGTTCGGTCCTGATGATATGAAACAATGCTCCCAATTGAGGACCTATATAGAACTCCGAATCTTCACTATAGGAGGTTAAGGAATCATTTTCGGAAGACTCCCGCCTATCTCCATACATACCAATACCCAAGCCGGCAGTTAATTCAATCAGGTCGTTAGGCATTATCGCGAAATAAGGAACCAATTGAAAATTCTTCAGTGAACGAATTCTTTTGGAGGTTTCAGTCTCCTCCATGGAGGATGCTTCGGAGTCATAATTGCTGCTGTAAAAACCAATGCCTCCGTCAAATCCGACTCCCAGTTGAAGTGCATTGGCGGAAAAGATAGATGCCGAAAGAAGAACTGTCGAAAGGATAGACAAACGTTTCATGAAAAACCCCCCTTAGAGTATTGAGAAACATGTTGATTCAAGAGAACTGGATTACATTGTAAATGCGCAATTTTCTATAAAACTCCTTCCATTGATAATCAGTTCCGCGGCTTCTTCTAAACAGATAAGGTACGCCGACACGCTTGACAACTTCCATAGAATGCCTGGAAAAAACCGACCAATAACTATAAACTTGCGGATAACAATACATTGTGGAAACCGCAAAAGACGTGACACCGAATAGAAAATAAGATTTTCCCGAATAGAATGTCAAAATAACCTGTATGCAGCAACCTGGTGACGGTGTAATTGACTCGTCGAACTTCGCTAACAAGGAGTGGAACTCGCCCATAGCTTTCACCATTGGATCATTCCCAGAAGACACCGGCGATGAGAATCTATTGAAATCACATTAGAATCCGGCACATATAAAAACACACTGCTTCGGCGACAGCGAAGAAACGCGTCTCGTGCATCCGGGGGGTGACCGGGTGTCCCGACGGCTCACGAATCTACCTCTCCCGGTATCCGCGCTCGGCATCACAAAAAACGGGGGTATTGCAGCGGACCGATTGTTTGGAAATGGGAAAGCAAAGACTATAAACAGGCAGATTACATCAGATTGCCGATTAGATTCCCCATGGTTACCTCCATGAGTCCATTTGACTTCCCGGGCCTCGCCCGAAATCAATTCCGGGAAACCAGGCTCAGAGAAACTGAAGCCTCTGAAAACCGATAGAAATAGCTCTTCCCGCGCGAGCGTTCATAGTCCGTGTAGTACCTGTCCGGGTTATCGATCACCAGGGGTCCGGAAAACACCCGCAGCTCGGTACCCAAAAACTCCGCCACAGGTATTTCAATCCGTGCTTCAAGGGCAATTTCCCGGCGGACAATTTCCGCGCGAGTATCGAGATGGGCCGTGGGATAGAGAGTCCGAGATTCTTCCATTGCGGAAAAGGGAACACTGAGCGAAGCAAACTTCGTGACATGAAGTTCGGGTACAACTCGGAAGAGCACGCCGGAGGTTTCGATCCTGTGTGGGATCGTGTCAAGTGTACCTCTTTGGAGATTTGGAGGATATCTGAGTTCGTATAGCTCTTTTTCCAATTTGGTTTGGAATAGCCGTATGCCAAACTCCTCGAGTGAGAGCCCCAGGACTTTTTTGCCCCACAAAAAGATTTTCTTCTTCCCCCAACGAGCGGGGGGCGCTCTGAATCCGGTCCAGAGCAGTTTTTCGCGACCAAAGCTTTTGAAACTCGTATAAACAATGCCGAAATCGTTATGGTTCAAATCGTTCCGTTTTTTGCTGCCGCGTGCTATTGAGGGTGTCATGTCCTCGCTCGAGGATATCGTTCCACCCAGAAAGACGAAAAAATCCCTGTTCCAAATTCTCAGCCGACGCTCAAACGTCAGACCCGCAAGCAGGGAAGTTGAAAAATCTTCCGGTTCATAATCGGTGACGTAGTAGGTGATCTGATTTGCTTGCCGATTCAGCTTCGTGCTTTCTTCAATAGCATACCCGAAATGATGTTCCAAGCCGCCCTCGAAGATCGCTGTCATTTTCAAATCCGACGATGCGTATCTCCCGAAAAGTAATCCGGAGTACCGAAGTTCGGTATGTCGGCGCCACTGATTACGCGTTCGTGACCAGTAATAATTACGTATGCCGTCTTGTCCGATACGGAGCCCATCCGCGGATTCGAAGCTCCGGAAATAGTCGAGGGTGAAATCGATCCGGGGACGAATTCCAAAAGCGGTATTATGATCGCGTGTATGCACAAATAACGCATGGGAGTTGGTCAGCGGTCCGAGAGAATCGTGGTACGGACGCTCGATTGTTCCGAAATAGGCGGTCTCGGGACCCTTTGAAAGCTCATGCAGCACGGCCGATGCGCCAAATCTCTTCGGCATGAAAACCGTAGACAGATACGAGTTGTCATTTTCGTAGATTCGGTCCAAACGATAAACGATCTCGGGTGCGAGAGAGTCCCCCAATGCTACAAGGGCCGATGCAATGAGTAAGAAAGCTGTCTTAATTTTCACAAATCACTCTCGGTAGTAAACTCGATGGTGACGGGTTCGCCAAGGACGGTTCCTTTCCGAGAACGACAGTTTTCGTCAATGGAAATACGATACGTGGTTTCATGCTCAAGAGGGGCATGGTACACCTTTACCGCGCCGGGAGCCGATGAGACAAAGCGCAGGGAATCAACCGAAGGCTCGATAGTGAAAGCATTCTGAAGCAATTCGGGCTCCAGTGAGTAGTGGGACTCGAATTCGAAAGGTAGATTCAGGGGAACCTCAAGGGTATGATCAACAGGCCAATACCGACGAAAAAAGGAACTTCTATCCCCCTCTGTACGTATGGTGAACTCCAGCGGTGCGCGAAACGGACGCACTTGTGGATCAATGGTCACGTGGTACGTTGTGTCGCTTATGAGCCGATTTGCGGGAATAATCCGAAGGGTGTCGCCGGACCAGAAATAGTCGGCTGGAAGAGGTGGAGTTGCGGAAATGCTGCCCTCCACGGATTTCTTGTCTACGGGACGAGTGAAAATAACGGCCGGATCATCCTCCACTCCCATAATAACGGTAGAATCATGGATGGACCATCTTTCAAGAGCAGAGGTGTTAATCCCATAGAATCCAAGCCACCGTATCAGAAAAGTAGTCAACATGCTGTCCATCCCAGTGGTGTCAATTGGCAGAACGAGTTTCGCCGTGCTAACGCTGTCCGATTCGCACTGGTCGTTCAGTCTGTATTTGTAAGACACGGTACACGAACTCAAAGTGAAAAGTGTGTCTGCATTCATGAAAACTGTGCACGTCGATCGACCCCGATAATTGTAAACAGGCACGGCATTGTCGTGCATCCGTTGTGGCGATATTCTGATCGATTCGTGAACTATTTCAGCACCATCAAGAACCAATAGCAGCGAGACTGAAGTATCGCTGTCGGCGTATTGAGGTCCCAGCGGGGCACTGAGTCCTTGGGGCACTCGTATTGTACTAAACTGGAGATGCACCATTTCGATTGACCGATCCACCCTGATTTGCTGTTGAGAACACCGTCCGTTATGAACCGCAATCAAAGTATAGATACCAGACTGTAAGCCCTTGAAAACAAAGCCGCCGGCGGGGGAAGTCGTCTGGGTGACGCCAACAGTATCCTTATTGGAAAGAAGATACACCCTTATCGATTCTTCGCCCGGCTCGACCCACCCATTGATAGTGACATCGCACTCACCACCGCCGAGGATAACATCAGGCTCATTCGCGCAATTCAGCATTGCAGTGATCACAAAAACAAGAAATGTAAAAAGGGTGGTGTTCCGCATACGTTCTCTTTCACTTTGCTTTAACCCGGATTTCGCCGGCAGGAACAAGCGCTTCGCGAAACTCGCTAAATGCCCGCTCTATTGAAAAACCATAGACTGTCAAAAAATTGGAGCATCCTGTTTTGGGATTCTTTCCGATACACGAGCGATACCACGTCCGGAGTCTGTCAAGTCCGTATTCAGAGCACAAAAACTGCAAAAACGCTCCGGCTCTTTTATATTCGAGCCTGGTTACACTCCATTGGTTGCCACAGAAATCTCTTCTGAGTTCCGCTACGGTTGAATCGATGCTTGCCCCCATCGTGGGCTTATCCGCGTCAAACAATCCTCTGAAGCAGGTGAATGCCGTGCCCGTGTCGTAGTACTGGGAAGCCACGGCGATTCCCTCTCTCAAAGCGTAGATCCCCGGATATCCCCACTCCGCGAACGATATCACGTGTGCAATCTCATGCCCGTCATCGAAATCGAGTGCATAACTATAGGTCTCATATATCTGCCCGTAGGTATTGGCGCGAGGATTCTGAATCGTATCTCCAAGAAACGCCTCGATAACTCCATTGTAGTCAGCATCGAGATAATCGTTTATCCGTGCATAATGGTCTTCCTTCCGACGGGCAATCGTCTCGATCTGCCCCGGATTCAGAATATCCGAATCATAATATATGGCGAAATGCTCCGTTCGGTAGGGAACTGCCGTGGGCTCTTCGGTTACGACTGGAATTCCGCAGCTCATGATAATGGCTGCGAAAAGTGCGTAAGTGAACAATAATCGTCGGGTAAGGATAACGGTCCCTCAGTGGGAATGGGTTGGAACGTCGGTTCTCTATAATATAGTGCCTGTCCAAAACCCCCCCCGTTCATCGAGTCCCGAATTAATTTCGGGAAGGTGCCCTTTTTCGGGGGGTTCCGAACCGGCACTAATACAGCATTTTTTTGCCCTCTTCTTTTAGCCCAAGTTTCGCAGCCGAGAACCGCTGTGCCGAGCGGAGCGCCGTATTGCGCTGCACTGCGCTGCACTGAGCGATGTCGAAGTGAGCGGTGTCGAAGTGAGCGAAGCGCCGTATTGAGCGGAGCCGAAA
>CAYFVL010000073.1:0-21389 GCA_964346405.1 uncultured Fibrobacterota bacterium | reverse complement strand
GAGGGACTCTCGGTTATCCGAGGCGTTCCGAGTCACGAGTACGAGTACCGGCCCTTCCGGGCCTGAGTACCGTGCATTGCGGCACTGAGTACGATTGAGTTTCTCCTTAAACGAGCGCTCTTCGCGTCGAACCGCCTCTGTTGACCTTTTTTTCACCTCACCCGACGGCCGAGGAGACAAGCCTGTCGGCTTCGCTAAGCGCCTCCTGGTAACGCCCGGTCGCCGCAGCGGCAATTATCACGGCTATTGATGCCCGATCGGATTTCCGCTGGCTTCGTGAACGTCGGGCGCTGCGTAACATCGTTTCGAAATCGGCTTCTTTCATTGCCGCGGCAGCCTCTGCGAGGTGACGATTGGCGCACTTGCGGATCCGGTCAAGTGGGGTATACGAGAATCCGCATCGGGGGCATTCCGGGAGATCATTTCTCATTTTACGGCATACAGGGCAGTTCACGATTCAGTCCTCCAGAAAAAAGATCATGTCGGAAAGGGATTCGTTGCATTCGGACAACGCCTGATGGTCTGATGATGCTATTGCCTTTCTGCCCTTCTCGAGTAGTGAGCGCACCTCCTCGGCGTCGTCATCCGAAAGCTTTGGCAGTAACTCTTCGGCACGTCGACGTAACTCCTTTGCGCGTGCGATCTCGTCTTTTTTTCCCGCCGATGAATCATCGTTCGTCTCATCCACGTCCCAGAATTCAGTCTCGTTTGCATCGCCGTCCGATCCCCAGTCACCCAGGTTCCTTCGCGCTTTGCCAAGATCGAGCCGCTGTCCCGCATCGCGGGTGTTCATGGTAACACTTTTGCTCAATCCGGTGGATTTCTCCTTGGCGGTCACTTTCAACATGCCGTTTACATCGAGTTCCATCTGCAGGATAACTACGTTTCCCGCGGGGGCTCGACTCAGTCCTTCTATCCTGAAATTTCCGATAAAGGTATTTTCGCTCACCATTTTCTCTTCGCCTTCGAAAATCTCAACATCGACAACCGTCTGATTATCACCAACGGTTTGAAATGCTTCGCTTTTTCTGGTGGGAAGCGGTGTGTTTCGCTTGATCACCGGAACGTATACTCCGGGAACCATATGCCCGTTTACCTCGCCCAGCGCACTGGTGCCGAATGTGTACGGCGTGATATCTACGAGGACTGCCTTGCCGGGGGTACCGGCTATCATTCCGGCCTGTATGGATGCCCCCATGGCAACAATCAAATCCGGGTTGACTTCGTATCGCGGTTCCTTACCGAAATCCTCGGTCAGAATACGGTGAACGAGCGGTGTGCGTGAAGAACCACCAACCAGAACTATTTCGTCAACGGCACCCGGCAACATGGAAGCATCGCGAAGGCATCGGTGTACACTCTCCTGTGCTCTGCGTAACAAAGGAAGTATCATTTCTTCATATTCATCGCGGAAGATCTCGATGTCCAGGTGGAGGTCTTCCAGAATGAATTCTTCCCGTATCCGGGCAAACGGGTGATCGGTGAGTTGCCGTTTCGCCTTCTCGGCCGCTTGCCACAACCGACGGTTCGTGGCGGGGGTTTTTGGAAGGCTCCGACCGTGCTCTTCAGTGAACTTATCCGACAATTTTTCCATAATCAGACGGTCGAAATCGTCACCACCCAGCTTGGTATCTCCATGACTCGCCTTTACTTCGACAACGCCGCTATTGACCACCACAAGGGAAGCGTCAAAGGTGCCGCCGCCCAAATCGTAGACCAGTATGGTCCGGTTTTCTTCATGCCCCGCCTCGTAAGCCATGGCGGCGGCGGTCGGCTCGTTGATAATCCGTACGACTTCAAGCCCGGCCAGCTCACCGGCATCCTTTGTCGCTTGTCGCTGCCGTTCATTGAAATACGCGGGTACGGTGATCACGGCTTTCTTTACAGAAGTGCCGATCTCCCCGGAGGCGCGTGCGACCAGTTCCCGAAGAATGAGAGCGGAGACCTCTTCGGGACGCAGCTCCTTGCCCGACAACGATACCGTTTCCTCTTCACCCATTCTTCGCTTGATCGAAAGAATGGTTGATTCGGGATGTGATACCATCTGGTTTTTCGCCGGCGTTCCGACAATCAGGGAGCCGTCCGGCGCGGTTCCAACCGCCGAAGGCATAACCTGGTCGCCATCGATAGAAACAACGTTCGGTTCCCCGTCTTTGAGCCAGGCGATTTCCGAATTGGTGGTTCCCAGGTCTATTCCAACAATGATTTCGCTCATTGAGCATCCTTTCCGTTGCGGGCGACCGTCACCTCCGCAAATTTCAGAATCGTGTCCCCGCGACGGTATCCCGGGGTAACCACTTCAAGCACCATCCCGTCGTCGGCCTCGTTGGAGTCCACGCTCGAGACGGCCATCATCGAGGAAGGGTCGAACAGCCTTCCCCGAGCGTCAATTTCTTCGATTCCCAACTCAGTCAGTATGCTTTGGAAATGGGATCGAATGATATCCAAAGCATCCCGAACCGCGTCCCATTCGTGGCGCCAGTTTTTGACAAAGATCCCGCCCCGCGGCGGGGTCTGCATTCTGTCCAGAAGACGGTTCATTCGAGTGAACATTCCGGCGAGACCCGGGATGAAATCCTTTTCGGATACCGGCCCTGAAACACCCTCGGATTGGACCGGCACCCGTTGGGAAAGACCAACCACTTCCTCATGTGTTTTCCGCAGCCCTCTGGACAGCGTATGGCGCATCGCGCTCATCTCGCTGTAGAAAGACAGAAGATCGGGGCATTCTCCATCGACCTCGTCTTCGTTGGGCTCGTCGGAATCCTCGGACTCGACCCAGTCGAACCATTCGCCCATTAGGGTTTCGATTCGTTGCCGGACCGTTGGTGTATCGTCACTATTGTTTACTTGGTACGATTCATGCATTCGCGTAGAAACCTCATCATGGAAGGGTAATCCGGCGGCATTCTTTTCTCGGCAGAGCGCAAATCCTCGACAAGCGCATCGAATGGATGTTCGATACCGGGTTCCTTTGAAAAGAGTTTATATTCCAGCCGCGCCTTTTCGGTTTTGATTTTCTCGTTTGCTTCGCAGAGTTCGGCAAATTTTTCCGGAGCGGTATCCGGCGGGTATTTCTGCACAAGGCGAAGATAGGCCCGACGAACATCTTCATCGTTTGCCCCCGGTGGAACACCGAGAACGTCAAAGGGGTTTCTTTCCGTCAAGTCGTTCAGTCCTGTTATGAATTATTCAGTATATCCGGTTATTGCTACAGCTTTTCGAACAGTCCAACTAGTGCCTGTCTGAAAATCCCCAAAAAACAGACACTGATCCGGTCTTGTCCCGCCGAGCGGGAGAAGGACGAACCTCCCGATTCCGGTTTGTTTGTAATCCCTCGACCCGCGAAAGCAGTGCTACGAGCCGGACCCGAACAGGTCAAGCTGGGAAGCGTCTTCCCGGGGTTCGGAGTTCTCCTTGCCTGACGCGGCCTGGGGGGATTGCTCCCGGGACTGCTTTTTCTTTGCAGGCGCTTTTCGAGAAGAACTGCTTTTTCGACGTTTCTTTCGAGGCCGGGGAGCAAATGGGTCCTCAGAATCCTCTAAAGCATCTCTTGGCGTCTCCGGGATGTCAAAAGGTGTTCGTCCTCCCGGAAAGAACGATCTGTCCAATTGCTGTTTCATCCTGCGAGCTTGCGCAACCGTTTTCCTGTCGCCGCGTTTCTCGGCTTCGCCCACTATGGAGTCAAGCTCCTTACGAATGGCGGAAACCGAGCGCGAGGAAGCATAGTCGCTCATCTCGAGGTTGAGCAAGCGGTATCGCGGATTCTTCCGGTCGGTTTTCAACAAGTCCAGCACAATTGTTTTCGCCGTAGGACGCATAAGGCGGCCAAATTCGTCGGATACGCATTTTTCAGCATATTCCAGGGCCTCGGTTGCCTCACAACCTCTTGCGTATGCTTTTTCGGCGTATTTATGTATCCGGCTAACTTCATAGCTCTTCGTTGAATTCGATAGTCCCATTTCCGCGGCATAATCGAGGATCGAGTGAAAACCGAGGCACACCTTCATGTCGGGATCGGCGCTAAACGCTTGTTGGTCATATTCGTGAGCGGGTAACTTCTTCCGAGTGGTATACATATCGCTTGTGAGATACATAAAGTAATCAAGTACCGGTTGTGACGAGGACGCCTGACGCGCGAAGGCTTCCTGCTTCGCACCTTCTTCGTCGTTGAAAGTTGTGTATTCGAGCATGGCTCGCCGAGCTAAAAGCAATCCCAAATCGAGAATGTGGTTTGGGGAGTTTTTAATGCCCTTCTCAACCGCCTTGTCCATCAAGGAACGCATTCGAGCGATACGTCGCACCTTTGCGGCGTCACGAGCGGCAAGGATATACCCGGCCATCAGAACCGTCAGGGCGTGGGTGTCGAGGGAATCGAGCGCGACTGCCTGCTCGAGATATTTCAGCCCCTTCTGGAAAGCCTTTCTGTCAAGACAAGCGGAACCGGCTTCAAGCAGGACGTTTTTGTCTTCCGGAAACCTTGTGATCATGGTATCAAGTAATCTGTTCCGATCACTAGACTTGCGCAGAGTGGTGTATACTTTCAGCAACGTCTTGTATTTTTCGATATCCTTGTCATGCAGATCAATGCTTTGCTTCAGGTAATCGATTGCCTTTTGGGCATCCTCCACCCGGTGCTTAAGCTTGTGGCGAAAGAAAAAGAAACCTGAGGGCACCGGTTCGGAGAATTTTTTGCCCAGGTGAAGAAAAATTTCGGCGTCTCTTCGTTTCTTTGAAATCCCGGGTGGAGGCTGTGATCCCAGATAATCGCTCCAGAACCCTTCCGCATCGAGAAGAACGCCTTCATCCTCGCAGCATAACGCGGCAATGTGGATTAGCTCCCAGTGCTCATTCGAGGAAAAGTCCGTTTCCCGGTCCCAGTGTGGAAAAAGGACATCTCTGTATTTGTCGGCCGAATCTTCGTCCATGTGGAAATGCGTCATTTCGAAAAACCGTCTGAGTCGCTCGATAACGGCATCGCCCGATTTTCGGTAATCGGGAACGGCTTTGCGTGCGTGTTTCAACGCATCCCGGTAGCGTCCTACACTGCAGAAGTAGTCGGCTCGGGCAAGGGCATCGGAAACGGCGCCATACCCGGACAGTCGACCGGCATAGCGCATCGTCCATTCATCGCGCTTCGCGGTCATGGGTTTGTCGTTTATCTGATTGAGAAGAAACAAGAATGGTTTGGCAGCCTCGGCAATCGTAGTTTCGGCCGGAAGTCTCGAGAAAGCGGAAATCGCGATTTCATCTTTACCTGTATAATATGCCGTAAGCCCTTTTATAAACAGGCGCCAACTGGCGTACGGCGATTTGGCGGAAATGCCGCGCACGAGTTTTGTGGCGTCATCGAATCGGGACTCGCAGATACTTTTTAGCGCATCATGAACGAGTGCCTGCTCGGAGTCGGCATTTTCGGATGAATGGGTGCTGTTTTCGCCCGAGAGAAGAATAATGGCCGCATCGATACCGAGAATCCGGTTTCGGGATCGGTCGGTTTTTGTATCCGTCGGCGTATCGACTCCGGAATTTTCCGCGGGTGGCGGTGAAGGGTTCCAGAGGGTGACCGGATCGACGGGTTTGCCGGTCAGCTCCCTTAAATGCTCAAGAATCGGTTCCGCATCGGTGGGCCGACCGTCTTCGAGCATTTCCGCCGCCATTGCCTTATAGCAGTTCGTAAGGTCGGCCAGATACTTTTCGGGATCTCGCTTGTGGAGTAGTTTGTATGCGTCTTTTGCTCGACGATACCGACCGGCCGCATATTCACGACGAGCCAATGCCTCCAGTTTGACGGGATCCGTCGGCAAGGAAGGGGACTTTTTGCTTTTTCTCTTCTTTTTGGCCATAAGGATTCACTGTCTTGTAATTCAATCAGATGTAAGATAGTACGTGCGAGTTCGGCAGGCAAGGGGAGTTTAGCCCAAGTTTCGCAGTCGAGAAACGCCGTACCGCGCTGCACTGAGCGGTGTCGAAGTGAGCGGAGCGATGTATCTCGCTGCATTGCGCTGCACTGCGCACCTGAGATGTCGAAGTGAGCGGAGCGCCGTATTGCGTTGCACTGAGCGGTGTCGAAGTGAGCGGAGCCGAAATGCCGAAGTGAGCGAGGTCGAAATGTCGAAACATCGAGGGATAGAGCGGTATGCGTAAGATGTTGTGCGAGATTGACTTGGAAAAAGCGCAGGGGTATCCGGGAAGATACCTTGAGTCCCGCCAGACGGGACCGTGAGTTGATAGCGAAACTTGGGTTAGTATCCGGTGTATTGTAGAACTCGGTGCCGCCGGTATTCAATGGGTGCACCAGAAATAAGAAAAGCCGGCTGGCGCCGGCTTTCCCGATCAGGCTTTCGCCTGATACCCCATCATCATCACACACATCTACCACTTCTAGTGGCATAACGATTTGATTGTTTCTTCTAAACTACTTTCAGGTATATATCCGATGCAATAGCTGGATTGAAAAAAAACGATTTTTTTTCTTCGGGGCTCCTTCTCCCGCTTGCGGGCACGAAGCATGGGAGCTTAGCCCTGTTTCGGAGCCGATTCACGGCATGCGTAAGCTGTTGCGCGACGTGACCGTCCTGAAACGTCGAGCATAACGCCATGTCGAACCACTTGATCCCGTCCCGCCGAGCTAGCAAAACCCGGGTCAAAAACCGGGTCGGGCCTATGTAATCCGAGCCAAATCATGACATTACGTCACCTCGCGACCAAATCCGGCACGAAAAATCAACGACTTACACGGTTTTGCCCAATAGTTTTGCGGGCATATCCAGGCTACCACCGATGTTCCCCGCACGAGAGAAAAGCTCAAAAATCCCTGTAAGTCATTGATTTTTAAGGTTCCGCGGCCCACCTAAGCGCCTTAAGTTGCTGATTTACAACAACATCTGTAGGCCCGACCCCGATATTAACGTTGGCGAACACCACTCGCTCGACATCGACGGTCGCATCTCGATCCCGATGGTCGTGGGAACCCGGCTCGATGGTTGCAGCCAAATTGTCGGAACAAAAACCAGTCAGGCGGATCTGCGAAAGACCCAGGCTATCAACGATGTTCCTGCTTCGCCCGACGGCGCTGTTGCCGTTGACCGTGCATGCGTCAGGTTTTGGGGCAGGCATTACTTAGTCAACCTTCCCTGAACAGGTCCAGGAAACGATCTTCATACAGATCATACAGATTCCAGCGGACCAGTTCATCTTTCAGCTCTTTCGCTTGTGTCTTGTCTGTTTTCACGGCAGCGAACAGGGATTCAATTCGATCCATAATGTATTTCGGAACATCATCGTCCTTTATCTCCGCCATCTCTTCGGGCACCCCTTCTTCGCTCTGATTAACGGAGGGAAAAAACTCTTTGATTCGTGACTCGATAGTCTCGAACCTTTGATCAAGAGTTTCGATATCCGCATTCAGTTCAGACAGGTCGAGTGAGATACCCAGAAAGCTTTGAATGGTATCGACGATTTTCAGGGAGGCTTTCGGATACGAGAGATTGGACGCATACGAGGGAAGGGTGCCCAGAAAGCATGCGGAATCGATACCGTAAGAAGCCGCGATGCCCAGCAGCAGGCCATTCATGCCCGCAATAAGGCCGTCGGGCATGATCTTGAGTCCCTTTCTGTAAAGTTCCGAAAGAAGAGTATCGGAGTTGCAGGCGCATACGATTTCGGAAGAGTCGGTGTGGCTCATGGGTTGTGCGTATGCCGCGGCCGTATATATCCGTGAGACCTGATACTCACGGGCGAAATCGAGAATCGATTTGATAACTTTCATGCTTTCGTGGCCGGCAAGCTGAGAGCTGCTTTCAAAAATGATAACATCCGGATTTTGCTTGTGGTGAAAAAGGCCCGAGGGGATTTGTGGCAATCGTGCGATTCCGTCTTTTACCACAATTGAGTCCGGGACATAGTACCGGCTCATGTCCAGCTCAGCAAAAACATTGGTCGCGAGTTTTCGTCTAAGATAATCTACCGCGATAAGTCCGACATTCCCCATTCCCGGCCATGCGGCTATCAGCACCGGCCGTGATTCGAATTGAACATTTCCAAACACTTTCATGCCGAAGTCTCATTCCTTTCCGGATGGTGGGCCGAGCGGTGAATGCGGGCAATGCCCGCTCCAAACGACTGAGCCCCATTCATTCTGCGAAATCTTCTCGACCGGGGTGGTCGGTTGGATACGATCCGAGACCCAGGTTCGACGATGCGATCCGGTGACCGGTTACATCGCGAAAATAAGTTTCGGCATAAAAATTAAGTCCCGGCACGAATCGTATTCGGGAAGCCCGGAAAAACGACAGCACCAGAAGGGCGCCCCGCCTTTTGCGGAAATGCTCTATTTTAACTGTATCAGAGATGAAATTTACCAACAAGCAGATAATAGCCGCTCCACTTGCGGGCATAACGGACACTGTATTTCGACGTTTGTGCCGCAACAATGGTGCCGATATCGTCTATTCGGAGATGGTCAGCGCCGAAGGTATCGTGCACGGAGCTAAAAATACTTCGGAATTACTCTCCTTTTCCGAGCTGGAACGGCCGATCGGCATTCAACTGTTCGGAGTGAAGCCGGAGAGTCTGGCGTACGCGGTTCGATACATCGAGGATTGTGTGCAGCCCGATTTCATCGATCTCAACTGTGGCTGTCCGGTGCCGAAAGTAGTCAAAAAGAATGGTGGAGCCGGTCTTTTGCGTGATCCGATTGCGTTTCGTAAGATCGTATCCGCAATGATTCGTGCCGCTCAGGTTCCGATCACGGTGAAACTCCGGTCGGGATGGAATGAGCACGAATGGGTCGATACGGAATTCGCCGCTATCGCTGAGGACTGCGGAGTTGCGGCGATTGCGTTACACCCTCGATCAAAGACCATGATGTTCGGCAAGAGTGCCTATTGGAATCGAATTGCCGAGATCAAACAGAGACTCTCGATTCCGGTCATCGGCAATGGTGATATCCGGACTGGTGAAGACGCTGTTCGGATGTTTGGCCAAACCGGATGCGATTCGGTCATGGTAGGGCGTGCGTGCATGGGTAATCCCTGGATTTTCGGTCTGATCCGTGCGGCCCTCGATGGAGCATCCCGGCCCCTTCCAGCAATGGAAGATCGGCTGAGCACCGCCCGTAATCACGTCTGTATGTATCGCGAGGAGTACGGCGAATATCGTGCGGCAAAAGAGATGAAGAAGCATGTCGCATGGTATCTAAAAGGAATTCCGGGCTCGGCGGAAGCACGAAAGAACGTGTTTACCGCACATACAACCGCACAACTCGAAGAGCTGCTGCAATCTTTTCCGGATCGAAAGGATATGGGAAATGAACAAAGAAACGATTGAAGTTTTGCTTAAAAGCGTACAATCCGGCGCGGTATCGGTACATGCGGCGCTTGAACAACTGAAAAGCATCCCGTTTCAGGACCTGGGATTCGCAAAGGTCGACCATCATCGAACTATTCGGACGGGATTTCCGGAAGTGATACTCTGTCAGAATAAGCAACCCGAGCATATCCTGGCGATAGTACGGGATCAGATAGCTCACAAAGAGACTGTATTCGGCACGCGGGCATCAACGGAAGTTCTGCGGATGATGGAGAAGGAAATCGAAGGCGTCGAAATATATCCTACCGCTCGATGTTTTCGGCGCAAGGGTCCGGATTGGCGTCCCGCGGAGCACTTTCTGGGCAAGGTGCTTATCGTTTCGGCGGGTACCTCTGATGCCGCTGTTGCCGAGGAGGCTCTATGCACCGTGGAAATAATGGGCCATCCGTGCGAACTCGTGCAGGATGTCGGGGTTGCGGGAATTCACCGGTTGTTCGCCCACAAAGAAAAGCTGCAAAGCGCCTCTGTATTGATCGTGGTGGCCGGAATGGAAGGAGCGCTTCCGTCGGTAGTAGCCGGTCTGGTGTCCTCCCCGGTAATAGGCGTGCCTACCAGTGTGGGATACGGTTCCCATCTCAATGGTCTGGTGCCGATGTTCGCCATGCTCAACTCCTGCGCCTCGGGGCTGACCGTGGTCAATATCGATAATGGATTCGGAGCGGCAATGGCCGCAATCAAAACGAATTCGTTTAACCGGAGTACCGATTCAGAGTAGTCGGGATCTCTCCAGCGCTATGCGCCCTCTCGGCGGGACGGGCCGGCGGAGTCCGAGAGAGACCTGTACCGGTGATACCAGATCTTTGCGTATTGTCCTCTGGGATGGCACACTTAAGTAGTATCTGTCCGGCCCCCCTCGTTCGCTAATCCCGCCGGACGGGATCGGTGAACGGGTAGTTTTTTGGGACAGACACCTGAATAGTATCAGACAACTCTCACAACCGGATTCCAAAACTCGCCTATGCCTGAAAGCGCCAAGAAAAAATCTCTGGTTCGGACCATTCTTCTCAGAATGCTGTTTGTTGCCTTTGCCGGAGTTCTTGTTTCTCTGGCGCTTTTTGTTGGAATATCCTACCACCGGCATAATCGTGAGCTTCATCGGAGAACCAACGAGTACCAGTCCACCATGCGGGATCGTATCCGGACCGATGTGAAGCGGGCTCTGGCCGTAATCGAGTTTCACAAAAAACGATCGCGCATGCAGTTGAGCCACCAAATGCACCAGGAACTTATGGTTCTCGTCGATTCTGTACTATCATCCCTTTCTGAAAAACAGGTATCGGATTGGGATAGTTTTGCCCAGGCCCTTGACCTACTGACCCCGAACGGGCGGGTTGCCGGAAGGTTGTATGTGCTGTCGGATTCCTCGGGCGCACAGCTTACCGCCCTCGAAGGGCTCGACAGTATCCTCCGAACGGATACCGCGGAGTTGAGTCGTCTTCCGTCGATACGTACCGACACGATTCCGACCCCGTTGGTGGTATCGTTTCCTCCCGTGGGACACGAGAATCAGTTCCGGCATTTTCTGTGTGTATCACGGCGCATTGACGACTATGACCTGACGATACACATGCTGGAAGACCTCGACCGGGCCGAGGCCGGACTTCGTCGAGAACTACTTCTGGAGTTGGGTGCGATGCATGGTTCCGGGGTCTCTTATCTTTTCGGGGGACGCTTCGACGGACTCTCTTTGCTGGGGCCGGAAAAAGGCAAGAACATGATGCATGTCACCGATGTCAACGGCAATCCCGTTGTTCGGGCTCTTATTGCCGCGGCCAGGCAGGGAGGCGGATTTGTCGAGTACACGATGCCTGCCCTCACCGGTATGAAACCATTGCGCAAGATCAGCTATGCCGCATCCGTACCCGAATGGAACTGGTACATCGGCTCGGGTATGTATGTGAATGAAATGCGTGCGGCTCTGGACAAGAAGCTTGGGAAGCTCAATCGGGATCTTGTCGGCGAAATGCTCCTGTCTATCATTCTTATCGGTCCATTTCTTTTTCTGTTGACCGGAGGTGTCGCGATGTATGCCTCGGGACGACTGGCCGGTGCGATCGGGACATTTGCCGACATATTCAGGGATTCATCTTCACGACTGCGGCCCATGGATGTCCGTCGGGTTCCATTCAAGGAGTTCCTTCCCCTGGCCGAGTCGGTGAACGGCATGGTCGAGGAGCGAAACCGAACCGATGAAGCCCTGCGGGAAAGCGAGCGTCGACTCAAAGCGGTATTCAACAATACCTTTCAGTTCACATTCATGCTTCGTCTCGACGGGACACTGCTGGCGGCGAATGAATCGGCCTGTCGATCGGTCGATGTGGTCGAGAAGCAGTGGATGGGAGTTCCGTTCCAGGAAACGCCGTGGTGGCCGAGAACCACATGGGTCCGGGATTTACTGTGGGAGGCTGTGCAGCAGGCTGCAACCGGTGAGTTCGTAAGGTATGAAACCCCGCTTCGTACGACTGACTCGGAAGAAGGCATTTTCGACTTTTCAGTTAAACCCGTCGTTGACGAAAATGACAACAAAAGCTTTCTTCTTGCCGAGGCGCGCGATATAACCCAGATCAAACATGCCGAACAGGAACTCCGGTTCCGCTCAGACCTCGACAAGCTCATGACCGGAATCGCAATTCGATTTATAAACCTGCCGACCGAACGGATCGACGAGCTTCTCTACGACGTTCTCAAGAAAATAGGTGAATTCACTAACGTAGACCGCGTTGCCTTGCACCTGTTTTCCGACGATTATTTGTACTCAACGCCGAGAATTGTATGGTCCCATCGCAGAGGATCCGATGACATTCAGATAGCCGAACCACTACCCGTATATAAAGTGAAGCCTTGGATTGACGAACTAAGGAAACTCAACCCGGTTATCCTCACGGACGCTCGTACCATCGACAAGGAAGAGCCTCGTCTGCTCCTGGAACGTCTCGGTATCGGAGCGGTCGCCGCGGTACCCATTGCCATACATGAAACATTGACCGGGTACATAGCGTTGAGCACCTCGACTGGAAAAAAATGGGAGTGCCCACCGACCCTCTGGCCGCTGCTGCGGATGGTAGGGGAAATCGTGGCCAATGTGCTGGAACGTCAGGCCATGGAATCGGCGCTCCGGGAAAGCGATCAGCGCTTTCGTCAATTGGCGGAAAACGTCGGTGAGGTGTTCTTTCTTTTTGAAAGAGAAAGTGAGTCTCTTCTGTACATGAGCCCGGTGGCGACTACCATCTTCGGCGTTCCAGCGGCATCATACTACGAAAATCCGAAACTGTTTTTCGATCGAATCCATCCCGACGATCGAGATCATGTTCTGTTTGCCCGGGAGGACACTCGCTATGAGCGCGGACTCAACGAAGAGTTCAGGATACTGCGGGACGACGGCGCGATCCGGTGGATTCGTCTCCGTTCATTTCCAGTTCACAGTGAGCAGGGAGTGGTCTATCGACTTGCCGGCATCGCGGCCGATATCACCGAATACAAGAAAGCGCGGGAGGAAACACAGAAACAGCAGCAGCAGTTAATACAGGCCGACAAACTGGCGTCGATTGGTATGATGGTTTCAGGGGTAGCTCATGAAATCAACAATCCGAACAATCTCATTATGCTCAATGCCGATGTCATGAACGCATTATGGCCGGACATGCATAGATTACTTAACGAGAATCCGTCGTTGCATTCGGAAAGTATCGCGGGGCTCCCCGGCAGTCGTGCGGTCGAGAAATTTGAATCCATGATTCACGGAATCGGCGGTGGCGCCGAACGCATAAAGAGAATCGTGCAGAACCTCAAAGATTTTGCCCGTATCGACGAGGGGGACGTCACAACGTTGATCGATCCCAATGAGGTTGTTGAATCGGCAATGAGCATTATACACAATATGCTCAAGAATGCATCAAACCGCCTCACGGTGCACAAAGGAGAAGATGTTCCGCGGGTGTGCGGCAACTTCCAGAAACTCGAGCAGGTTGCCATTAACTTACTCACCAACGCCTGCCAGGCTCTCGAGAACCCGGACCAGGGGATCACCGTACGGGTGTTCCAGGACTGGGAGCAGAAGAGAGTGGTTATCGAGGTTGCCGACGAAGGGACCGGGATTGCCCCGGAGAATCGAAACAGGATTCTGGATCCGTTTTTCACGACCAAGAAGGGACAGGGTGGAACCGGCCTTGGGCTTTCGGTCTCGTATGGTATAATGAGAGAACATCATGGTGAAATAGAGTTCGCCCCAAACCATCCGTCGGGTACAATCGCACGAATGTGGTTGCCGATACACACGGACGATAGCGAATCCGGAGGAAATAATGACAACAATGCATGATATAAGTATTCTGGCGGTCGACGATGAAGAAGAGTTATTGCAGACCATTTCGGTAATCCTGGAATTGCAGGGATACAGCATTCGTCGAACCACATCGCCCTCTCAGGCCGCCGGGATGATTACCGATCCGAAAACCGATGCCGAAGTCGTTGATATTCTTATTACGGACATCGAAATGCCGGAACTGTCCGGGATCAGCCTGATCGAGCGTGTGCACGGTTCACGACCCGAACTCCCGGTACTTGCCATGACCGGCTACGGCACAAAAAAGATGGTGGTGGAACTTCTGCATAAAGGCATATCCGACTACATCGACAAACCGTTTCAAATGGACGACCTGGTCGGTCGTGTTGGAAAGCTGGCGGAAAAGGTTAGACGCCGTCGCAACGACCGGGAACAGACCGAACGCAGGCTTCAGGAACGCGATACGCATATTCGCGCCCTCGAAGAAAGAATTCTTGCCTCACAGGAAGTCGAATTGCTGGGCAAACTGGCACGAGGAGTCGCCCACGACTTCAACAATCTGCTGGTAAGCATCGTCGGGTATGCGGATATGGTCCGCGACATGTGCGAAAGCCCCGGAGATACCCTGAACAAAGAACAGGTACACGGTTTTGTACGACTCATACTAAAGGCGGCGGGAACCGCCCAGGTGACGGTTGGTCAACTCCGAGGGTTTACTAAGGGAGAAAAACACCGGCATGTGGAAGTCGATGTACACGAGGTTCTTCGCAATGCGATTAAAATGTGTTCGGCGACCATGCGCCCGGCGGTCCGGTTCAACAGTACGTTTTCCGCCCAGAATCGACACGTCATGGGTGAACCGTCGCTGCTCAGTAACGCTTTTATAAATATCTTCTTCAATGCGCGTGACGCCGTTTCCGAAGACGGCCGTGTTACGGTTGCGACTTCAAGCGCTCACCTCGATGGGAGCGAAGGCGCCGATGTTGAAAGTGGTGAATATCTGCTGATATCCATAAGCGACAACGGCGAAGGAATACCACCGGAGATTCAGGATCGCATTTTCGAGCCGTTTTTCACCACCAGGAGAGACCACGGCAACGGTCTCGGTCTTCCCAGCGTGCTCAACACGATCAACGCACACAGAGGCATGGTACGCGTCGACTCAAGGCCGTCCGAGGGCGCCACATTCAAATTGTATCTACCGGTGATTCGTGTTGAGGATTGAGGAATTCTTGTTTGCGGATATCTTTGGTTCGACAAGCTCATCACATCGCGTTGCATCTCTTGACCCGGCTACTCAGAAAAGGAACCACGGGGGGCACAGAGAAAAAAACTAAAAAAACCATTTCTACGCGAAACTTGGGTTAGTTTTTGCCCCTGTAAAACTCGTCGTTACGGATGTCCAGGCCTGATTTCAATTTGTACTGCAACACCGTTCCAAAAATAGTCGATTCGATTCTGTTTCGGCGGAATTTCGGCGCGTAGAAAGCGCTTCTGCGCAGGATTGCCGGGGTGGAGTAGGCGGTGTGGTATATGTGGGCAAGCGCTTTCAGAACGGCATTGTCGCTGATTTTCGGGTTGCGATAGTTCAACAGGCGGGAATCGTCGAGCTTTCCCTCTTTCTCGAGCCGCTCGTACAGTTCGGTTCCCGGAAGCGCTTTCACCGGAAAAATCGCCGGGATTATGTTCATTTCTCGACAGAATTCCAGTGTTTGATAATATGTCTCTTCATTGTCGCCGTCGTAGCCTACCACAAACCATCCGGAGACTATCACCCCAAGATCCTGTATGAATCGAATATTCTCTTTTATTTGTTCCAGAGCCGGGCGTTCCCGTGATGCTCCAACCTTTGCCATCGCACCACTTCCGCGCAGTGTGGATTCGTTTATCGATTCTATTCCAATGGCTGCATAGATGAGCCCGGCTTCCACGGCTCGCCGGATTACCTCCCGGCCTTTCGAATCGGCCGCCGCATCGAGATTTCCCTGACCTATCCAGAATTTCACACGACGTTGCCGCGAGATTCGGTCGTACAGATTGAGATAATAGTCGTACGTTGCCGGTTTGCCGAACACCGAATCGTCAAGAAGGTAATAGTACCCTTTGATCGAGTCAATCTCGGCCGCGACGTCGTCGAGGGGGCGGGTGCGAAATTTCCTTCCGAATATCCGGGGAACCGCGCAGAAATCACACCCGATGCAGCACCCGCGAACCGCGAATACGGTATCGAACGTGTAGCGCCCGCGGTACAACTTCCGAAACTTCGAGGGAATCCTCGGGATCTCGGAGAGTTCAGGGTAGTTGTTTATCTGATACAGTTCGTGCCCCCGGGAATCGAACGGCTCGGGAGAGCAGACATAGAAGGTTTTTAAAGTATTGGAGGCGGCATCCTGAAGAACTCTGGGCCAGAGAGGTTCACCTTCACCAACGACAACGACGTCGGCGTGCGCAACGGCACGGTGTGGCGCCGAGCTGATCTGCGCTCCCCCCAGCACAACACGAATGCCGCGGCGCCGGAACTCATCGGCGATTTCATACGCCCGGTTCTCGGCGGTGTAGCGAACGCTGATTCCAACCAGATCAACGTTGTCGCCGTATCCGGGATCGTCTTCCCACAGCATGTCGACAAAGGTGTAGTCGTGATCCGGGGCGGTGGCCGCCAGAAGGGGGAGAGACAGCGGCATAAACGGGTCGTTGCGACGAAGGGGATCGGTTTTGGATGCGGCCAGTATGAGCTTGATTCTCACCGGGCGTTTACCTTCCCCGCCGCGGCGATTCCTGATTTGAGGCTCTGCATAATCCCACCAAGCTTGTCGGTCCAGGCGTTTGCAAAGTACACGTTCCGGAGCGGAATGCGTGAAACCGACAGTATCGATTTTCGGCTTCCGAGCGAGGTGTCAAAGCCCATGATCGCACCATTGGGATTTCCCGTGTAGCGCTCAAATGTTCGGGGAGTTGCCAGAACCGCGGACTCAACGCCACTACGAAAGCCGGGGAAAAGGCGATCCATATCGGTTTGTATCCGATCCAGGTACTCGTGCTTTCGGTTCTTGTATTCCTCGTCCGAAAATTGCATCCAGGCCGACGGATGAACCACACCAACGATATCGAGAACATTTCCGCTCCCGGAGTGTGCCGCGAAATCCTCGACGCCCGGCGCGGTTATGGAATAGGCTTCCGGAAAAATCACATTGGGCTCCGGGCGCAAAAGATGATCGATATTTCCGTTTGGATATCGGCCCGACATAATCGATCGGATACCAAGGCTCTTTACCGGATTTCGCATTCCGAACCATGCCTGCACGACCGACAGCGAAGGAGCTGATCCGTTGAGCCGATCGATGTATTTCCGTGGCAGGATTCCGGGTTCGATCAGCTCATTTACCAGCACAAAGGGGTTTGCGTTGCTGATTACCGTATCCGCATCGAAAAGCCTGCCCGATGAGGTTTCCACTCCAACAGCGCGGTCATTTCGAACAATCAGGCGTTTCACCCGATCTCCGGTCAGAAGTTCTACTCCCAGGTGTTCTGCGCGTGCTTCCAGGGCGTCACGCAATGCCGCACCACCCCCGTGCACGGTAAACATGCCGTGTTCAAGAAGCAGGTGTGCTATAATAACGTAATTGATAGCGGGAAACCGATCCATTGGAACACCGTTGAACATCGCCAACTGAAAAAGAATGGGGAAAACGCGCTCGTCGGAAACGAATCGACGAAAATAGTCCCGGGTGGAGATCGAAGCCAGTTTCAGAAATTCAGGAATCCGGGGTCCGAAACGAACCGCCGTATCGGTCATGCTCAGCCTGCCGTTAACCAGGTGGTAAAACAGCTCGCCATATTGGGTCAGGTGTGATTTCAGGCCGAAAATGTCCTGTCTCCGCTCGGGGAACAGGCGGACAGCCTCTTCAAAGAAACCGTCGTAGTCGTTTGATGCAGAAAAATGGAGATCACCGAATCGGGTGTCGAATCCGCGTTTGAATCGAAGCAGTTTGACACTGTTTTCAATTCCAAGTTCCCGGAGGGTTTCGTAGAATGCGCCGCCCGGTGCCCCGCCGGCTACCATGTGCATTGCCACATCGAAACAGAACCCGGCGCGTCGAAATGAAGTCACATACCCACCAAGTGACGGTTCTTTCTCAATGAGGACGACCTTTCGACCTCGGGCCGCAAGTGTAATGCCCGCTGCCAGCCCGCCCAAGCCGCCGCCGATTATGATTGTTGAGTGCATTTTCTTTTCCAGAAGTCGCGCAACTGGGACCGGACCAACCAGGAGCCGTATCGAGAAGAAAAATCGTTTCCGGTTCCGAATGCTCAAAAAATAGGTTAAAAGCGCCGAGCCCACCAAAATTCGGCCTCGCGCGAGCGGGAGAGTTGCCGGTGTGTGCACTTAGTTATTTTGATGTCCTGTATACCAAAGTCTCAGAATAGTGCTTATTATGTGAAAAATGTCGGAATCCTGGAATCCTCTCGGATATTTCGGAAGACGGCGCGGATCGGATCTGCAATGGGATACAAAATAGTAATGACCTGCGATCGGACGATGGCCAGCTCGTACCACGGACTGATGTTTCTGGGGTTTAGTGCATGCCTTCCCCAGGGAGTCCTCCCCGATTGGCTGTACTATCCGGTTTTTTGTCCCGACACCCCCGCCGACAAACGGGGCGGACTGGTCTTTGCCAACTACGGCATGCGCAAAATAGAGGCGGCGCTGCTGGCCGACGGCTTTGCTCGCGGGGAGATCATTGTTGCGCATCCGGAGAAACTGCATAGAGTCGTCGATGCAGACACGAAAGTTGTTTCTATAAGTTCAAATGATCCCCTGGGAATCGGCCCGGCCACGTCAACGTTCGTTGAGCTGTGGGGCGGTGAGGGACGGATGGCGGTTAAGCTGCGCGAAGTTTTGTCGCATCCGGCAATCCGGAAGCACAAGCCCAGAATTCTTCTGGGGGGACCGGGATCCTGGCAGTTCGCGGTACACCCCGACAAACAACGTGATTTAGGTATCGATTGTGTGGTTGTCGGTGAGGGTGATGCGACCGCACCGGAAGTTTTTAAAAAAGCCGTCGCAGGGGAACAGCTCGACCCTCTGGTGTACGGCACGCCCGCGCGGGATAAAGATATCTCCGATATCGTCGGGGGCACCACTATTGGACTGATCGAGGCTACCAGGGGATGTGCCCGAAGCTGCGCGTTCTGCATCCCGACGGTCAAAAAAGTTCGGTCCCGTCCGCTCGAACGTATTCTCAAAGAGGTGAAGGTCAATCTCGACGCGGGCAACACCGGGGCGTTACTGCATGGTGAAGATATTCTTCTGTACCGGTCCGACGGACTTCGGGTCAACTCCGACGGGGTGATCGAGCTTTTCGACAAGGTACGCCACTACCCGGGAGTCAGATGGGTCGGGGCGAGTCACGCTTCGCTTTCTTCGGCATTGAGTTCACCGGAAACGATCGAAGGAATCGCGCGGGTTCTGAAGCTGGGCACAAAGAATCATCCGGCAACCTATTTTCAGGTTGGGATCGAAACCGGAAGTCCCTCACTCATTCGGCGTCACATGAAAGGGAAAGTTTTTCCCTTTGATTCCAAAGAATGGCCGACCGTGGTCAAAGACGCATTCCGCCTCCTGCATGATAATCACATAGTATGCACGTCGACAATTATTCTGGGCTTGCCCGGTGAAACGCCCGACGATGTCTTGCAGACCTCCGAATTAATCCGTTCGCTTCGCCCATATCAGAGCCTGATCGTCCCGCTTCTGTTCACGCCCATGGAAACAACCCGGCTGGAATATGCGAAGGGCATTTACAAAAAAGATCTTCAGCCGTATCATCACGAGCTGCTGGCAACCTGCTGGGATCACAATCTCGCCTGGCTCCCATCGATGTGGGCGAATTATTCTCACAAGGCGAATCCAATACTCAAGGGGCTTATCAACAATACGATTCGTTTCGGCACTCCGCCGGTTCGACGGCGGATACACCGGTATGCAAAGAAGCACGGCGTGGATTTGAATGAACGATTGAATGCGGTCGGTCGGTAGAGACATTCGGCCGGTAGAGACATTCGGCCGAATGTCTCTACCGGTTACCGGTTACCGATTCCCGCCGCCCGCAGACGCATAGGTTTTTCATGCCGCATAAGAGAATGTACCGGCGCGTATTCATCGGTTAACAGCGGTACGTCATGAGTCCGGATGCGCGTATCGAGCATTTTTCCTACTCCCAGGAATACCGTCGAGTCGATAACCCCTGCGCCAACCAGATCACCGGCTTTTGTCGTAAAGCTCTCTTTGTTCAGACGGCTTGGCCGGACAAGTGACAAAGTGACCGAATTGCACGATCGGGGTTCGAGAAAAAGAAAGGTCTCGCCAAACGAACGTTGGAGTGTTTTATAGATCGCTCGAGTGAAACTTCCGTGCTCCCGGAGGCTTGGGTCGGCTATGGAGTATAAAAAAGCGCCATGTGGGGTCAGACGTTTACGCGCGATATGGAAGAATTCATGCGTAACCATATGAACGGGTGCTTCGACTCCATACTCGTTCGCACCGTAAGCATCAACGACGATGATATCGTACGATTTAGACGATCGATTGAGGAACCGCCGACCGTCGTCTACGAAAATGCTCAGGCGATCGCATTTCGGCAGAAAAAAGAATCGTTGCGCCACATCGACTACTTTATGGTCAAGTTCAACGACCTCGATGTGGGCAGAGTGGTACATATCCAGAAATCGGTTCACACATGAGCCGCCGCCGAGGCCGATTACGAGTATCCGTTCCGGATCGGCGGATGTGACCGCCACTGTTTCAAACAGTCTCGTGTACTCCAAAGCATTTGAACTCGAATCGGTAATATCGATCCGCGACTGGCACGAGCTGTTGAAATAGAGGCGCCTGATATTGTCGGTATCAATGACGCGTATGTGGTGATATGACGAAGTGGTTTCAAAGACGGTGTCCGGCTCCGTGGCGGACAGGTGGGATGGTGCAAAAAGAGAGAGAAGAACTATGACGGTGGTTGCGGGAGGACGGACGATAGCCGGGGCTCGTAGTAAAAATGCCGGGAGCGCACTGGGAATCAGGGTCATCCCCAGAAGCACAAAGCTTTCAGACAACGTAAAATAGCGGGTGAGTAAAAAACCGGCGCACATCGTGCCCCCGATGCAGCCGACGGTCGATATCGCCTGGAGAGTTCCTACCGTTGCGCCGATTCGGTTGGTTATGGAAACCGAGGAGCGGTATACGGCGGTTGTCGCGGCTGCAAGTGTCAAGGCGGACAGGCTGAAAAGCGCGGTAGATGCGAGTAGAGGATGAAGCCAAAGCGGTGTCGACGAGGCGGCAATGAAGGGCACCAGGCCGGTATCGATAACTGGGATGAATAGTGTGGCTATGCCGGCGGCTGCAATAGTGCATAAGAATGTGGTATTCCCTCCAAACCGATCGCTGAGCAGACCACCGAGATAATGACCCATGGCCATTGCGGTGAGGTATACGGCTATCAATGATGATGTAACCTGAAGACTGGAACCAAACGTTTTCCCAATCAGCCGAAAACCCAGGATTTCCACGGCCATAAGCGTAAACCCGGCGCTGAACAGTCCCGGTAGCATTGACAAACGAATTACGTTCGCGTGTTTGTTCATGGAAAGCCTCCGTCTGGGATACAAGCACAAAACTGTTAGCCCAAATTTCGCAGTCGAGAGCGAGTATTATGCGTAAGATGTTGTGCGAGATTGA
>CAYFVL010000072.1:0-21708 GCA_964346405.1 uncultured Fibrobacterota bacterium | reverse complement strand
TAGAAAAAGCGCAGGGGTATCCGGGGAGATACCTTGAGTCCCGCCGGGCGGGACCATGAGTCGATTGTCGAAGTCGGGTTGAGAAGTGTCGGTGTCTGGAAAACACTGTAGATTGGCCAAGGAACTGCTTATTCGGGCTCAGCGGTCAGTGCCTTGCGTTTTGCGGGAGATTCGCAGGCACAATCCATGATGCTCTGAATAGCCTCACGTCCAACTTCAATTCTTACAGTAACATTCCATCCGCTTTGTGAATGCTCATCAACCTCTTCTTTTTTCTCCTGCCGTGCGACACACTCGGAGAGAGTTCTCAAATCGACTCCCGGTACCAGTGTTTCGAGTTGTATCGCCAAGCGTCGTATCGCTTCCTTGCCTGCATCCTCACGGGCTGCCTCCGCGGTTTCTCTCCGAGCCTTACCAACCGCGTACGCGGTCTCCAGAGGGATATGCTCCCCCGCGGCACCCGATAAGAACCGCCAGGTGAAATCATTGTGAAGAATTAGATTGCGGCCGTCCTCCAGGGTCACCTCAAATACTCCGGGCGGTATCCAGTTCCCGGTTTCCCCCGGCTCCCACGTAAAATCTTCGTGCAGAATCAGATCAGTTCCGTCATCGAGCGAAACACTGATCTCCTGAGACTCCAGCGATCCGACAAGACAGGCGACCAACAGGCAAAGGCGAAAAGTCCATTCATGCATAGCATCCCTCCGGTGCGCAATTCAATTGCCGCAAACAGCACAACCCAAAATGTTATATTTATATAATATAACCTGGGTTGATTGAGCGATTCCGAGTGAGGGAAGCGCGCACTGCGCAAAAAACGTAAGTCAAATTGGGGCGAAGCCCATACTCCTCATGGAGGCGAATGAATGACAAGTCCATGAGCCGATCCCGCCCGGCGGGATCAAGCGAGAATGGAGTGGCTATTTCGTGACGATTCCTCAGGTATAAGATAAGTTATTTCGTCGATGAATTCTCGATCAGCCAGGGAATGTCCGAAAATTATGAATGTACTTGACTCACCGGCAAAAACGTATCCATTCTGGTTACTTCTGGTATCCGCGGGAATCCTCGTGGCCGAACGCCTTTTCGCCTGGAGGAAACAACAGCCATTTCTGAGACCTCAATTACGCCAGGACGTTTTCTGGTTGCTGTTCAACGGATGGGTTTCAGCCTATACGTTTGGTGTCCTGTTCATCGGAATTGAGAGCGGGCTCTCAAATGGGTATCGCGCCATCACCGGGTCAGCTTCGACCAGCATTCGATTTATAGGCTCACAACCTCTTGCGATCCAAATCCCGGTATACCTGATAGTGGGTGATTTTGTCGAATATCTCGTACACAACCTGCTTCATCGGGTCCCCATCCTCTGGCGAATCCACAGAGTTCATCATTCCATTACCACTATGGACTGGATCGGGAATTTCCGTTTCCATTGGGGCGAAACGATAATCTATAAAACCTTCAAGTATCTTCCACTTGCCCTTTTGGGTGCGGATTGGCGGGTCATTCTCTCAACAGCCGTAATTGCAACGACCATCGGTCACCTCAATCATGCAAACCTGAATATCTCATGGGGGCCTCTCCGGTACATCCTCAACTCACCACGCATGCATATATGGCACCACGAGAAGGACGTACGAGGTAGGGCGGGAGTGAATTTCGCGGTCGTTTTCAGCTTTTGGGACTGGATATTCGGGACTGCCTATATGCCGAAAAAGCATCCACAAGCCCCGGTGATGATCGGTTTTCATGGACAGGAGCGGGTTCCTGAATCGCTTGCGATGCGGTTTTTTCTTCCTTTTGTCGACAGAAAAAAGGAAGAAAAGGCGTTACAACCTATGTAGAACCCGAATCGGGAAGCCGGCATTATGATATGATATCGGCAGAGCAAAGCAAATGGCCGTATAAACAGGTCGGCCCGTGCAGTGACAGACACTTATCCGACGCTACCCACCTGAATATTTACTTCGGACCGTAACTGCACCTTATCAACGGTTCCATCCTTTATCCAGACGATTCGGTCGGAAAGATCGAGCATCTTGTGATCATGTGTGGCGGTTACGACTGTAACCCCATATTCTTTGGTCAGGCGACTCAACAACTGGATAATGTCCAGTCCGGTATCCTGGTCGAGGTTGGCCGTAGGTTCGTCGGCAAGTATAATCGATGGATTATTTGCGAGCGCTCGGGCAATAGCCACACGCTGCTGCTGTCCGCCCGAAAGCTCATCTGGTCGGTGAGTCATACGATGTCCCAGGCCGACATCGGTCAAAACCTGTTCCGCCCGTTCCCTCGCTTTTTGCTCGTCAACTCCCGAGAACATCATGGGCATGGTGACATTATCAATTGCAGTGTAGGCATAGAGAAGATTGTACGACTGGAAGACATATCCGATATGTCTTCCCCGGAAATAAGCCAATTCTTTGCTGGAAAGCCGTCGCAGATCAATCTTCCCATCGACAATCACCTCCCCCGAAGTGGGTTTGTCGAGCGCACCGATCATGTTGAAAAGCGTTGTCTTGCCGGAGCCGGAGGGCCCCATGATCGACAGGTACTCTCCTCTGTAAATATCAAGTTTCACATCACGTAACGCATACACCTTTTCCTGCCGTCCGAGTTTGAAAACTTTGTTCAGTTTTCGAATCTGGAACAGGTTCTTTTTACCGCTGATATTATCGTCCATTTCACATATTCCTGTTAGAACGGAAGCTGAATCGCCGATTTACTGAGAAAATTAAGCCCGATTCCAAACGTCGCTATCAGACCCATTCCACATGAAAACCCGGCCATCAATACCGGCGCGTATTGACGCCATTTCTTTACTCCGAGTTTCTTCTGGAAGTAGTACCTGGCCAGTAATGCTCCGGCAAATCGCGGAATCAATCCATGGGGTAATGTCTGATTGAGCCCCGAGACCACCCCGTAGACAAAAAACGTGGGAGTGCCCAGCGCGGTTAGTCCCCAGAACAGGGCAAGCCCGACTCCAAGACCCACGCTCATGAACGCGGGATCAAATGCCTTTTCGAACAGAGTGTACCCGCCTCGCGTAGCCGACAACATGATACATCGTGATGCCGCCTGCAGCCCCCACATCTCATTTGCAAAGGGGAATGCGTTACTGGGTACTTCGCCCAAGCTCCAGATAAACTGTGAAAAAATGATTGAACTCAGGAAAATAATTGGGAAGAGCAGAATTTTGGTCTTCCAGATACTGGTAAATTTCGTCCCGGTCAATTCACACTGACGATAGAACACGGTTTCATCGTCACCAAAATTCTGTTTTGGAAACGGAATAAACCACACCTCCATCCCTCGATACCCGCTCAGAATGAGCGCGGCCTCCTTGATCATGGGGATTTCCACCGCCTTACCGACCATTCCCTCCAGGCGAGCATTCACGTAACTGATAAACGGTGAATACACAAACCCAAAGAATAGAAGCACAACCATCACGCCGGTATGCCAATTTACGAGAAATCCCCCAAGAATGATATACGAGCCGGTCACGACAAAATATGTGGCATATATAAACCAGGTCGGAATATCGCCGCGTCCGGGCGGCACCTCGGCAATTCTCTTAAAATCTTTATCCTGCTTCATCTTCTTTCGAGTGCTGACGACACTCTTGATTACCTGAACCAATCCAGCCACGGCGATTGCCACCGCGACTCCGATATGAAGACTGAAATAGAAATCGACGTTGTTGTGGAAAATCGTCGCGACCGTGTTGTCTCCAGGTTTCCAACTGGTCAAAATTTCGCTACGGTAGAGAATCGGGTTGGCCACAAAGGTGATAAGAAGCCCAACCACTGCTCCAATAGTCGCGAAAAACGGCACGACCATCCCCATCATGAAATTGGTCAGGTCCCAACTCATTCCCGTCGCGACTGCCGGAAGAATACCCTCGGTCCTTGTAGTCCAGTCGCTAAACGGAATCGGCAATATAGTGACCGACTGTCCCGTCAATGCATTGGCTACAGTGGGCACCCCGAGATACACCGCCCCAAATAACAATCCGACAGCCCCCCCGATAGAGAAAATCTGCCATCGCCACGCCTCCTTTTTCCCCTCCTCGCTATCGTCCTCGGCAAGGGCCATCATCCCCTGAGCCCCAACCGGCGCCATTGGAAACGGTAGTTTTTCTATATCGGACGCCATACGGAAAAAACCGTAACCCAGCACCATTTTCTCGAATTCACCGGTCAACATGGAGAAAATGATCATACCAATGGGAATCAGCCAGTCTTTATGGAAGAAGTTACGGTTCGCATAGGTATCCGAATCGATCGGCGGCACCACCCACGCAGGTAACAGTTCCGCGATACCATATGCCATTGCCGCATCACTCTGTCTGAAGTACTGCATCCACAACAAGCCACCAAACGGCGATTGCATCGCAGCCCCCGCCATAAAGAACAACACAAAAACCTCTGATTTTTTCAGTGATTTGTGAGTTCTCTTCGCCATTTCGACAAAAAGGATAACCGTAACCCATCGCGCGGCGTTCCCGATGCCCATACCGGCTACAAGGCCCATATACATGCTGCCGGGGACCATTAAAAGCGCAATGAATATGACTCCGAGGAAAGAAGTCCAGTTAAACCCCTCGTGGAACTCATCCGGCACCTCCATTGCCTGCCGGTATTCTTCAAGCTCCTTGTCAATCTTCATTCTTTCAGCCAAGATAGCTCCTTAACCGTTGTGGGTAATCAACGTGCCCCTCCCGGGGCCTATCCTCAATATAATCAGCGCGATTGGGTGGGAAGCACAAGATGATGGCCCCGCGCTCCCGCAAAAAATAATACCGATCCACGATTCGCCTCACTAGCTAGCTAGAGCTTTGCCGGTGGGTCCTGTCATCCGGCAATAGCACACCCCTGATCATCGGACTGCATGCATACTACGACGCATTTTGAGTTTCTTCATCGGTATCGGTACTCCCGTCCTTCTCGCCGGTACGGCCGTTCGGCGTTGTGCCGGCCAAGACATCGAGAGTTCGAGAGCGATACAACTCCATTGTCGACTTCGGCAATGATCGCCAGATCAGCAACTGTCGACGAAGATCACCGAGAAGATTTCTATTCAGTCTTTCCCAATCGGAGGAAAGCCCGGACAACCGGTCTACCCGGATCTGGATTTCATCAATACCTTCGATTTCACTCGGCTTGCTTTTCAATTCGAATTTCTGTGTCACACCCAGATCAAACGGAGCAAGCGCGATTCTCGACCGAATCCCGAAAGACTCCTTCCCAAATGACTCAATTTCATTTCCCGTCGCCATAAACATTCCCAGACTTGTATCGGAAAACCTGTCGAAATGCTCTTTGAGAAAACTGACGACACCGGTAATATCGTAGCTGGAAACCGTAAAAGGAAATGTGATATTTAGTGTGTCGCCTTCGGCTTTCGGCATTTTCCAGTTCCGAATAACCCCCGGATTAGCGCTCTTTCCCGCTTTCATCGCCGGATACACCGCCGACAGAAGCACGGTTGCCATCACGATCATCATTGTTACGATCGAGTTGGTAGATGAGTAATTGATCTCCGGAGCGCTGACCACCACGAACCGGCTGATAACTCCGAGAGCCCCCGTAAAACCCTGTGCAACCAGATATCCACCCAGCCCCCCGACAACGGCATAGACCAGGGCCTCAATAAAGAACAGGCCTGCAACGTGAGTGGGCGCCAACCCCAGGGCGCTGAAGGTATAAATCTCCTTCTCCCGGTCGGTCACCGACCCGAGCATTGTTCCAAGTATCACCAGGCCGCCCAGGAGAATCGGGAGCACGAGATCACCCACCCCTTTCGCCGAAGCTTTTTCAGAAAGACGATATCGATAAACCCCGTCGGTTGCCGTGCCGTACATTGAAACAGAAAACCGACGAGCCAGTGTTTCACTCAATTCATCCGCCACCCGATTATTCTCCGGATAGAAAACCACCACTCGCGGAGTAGCTCCAATCTTCTCGGCCAGATGCGAAGGGATCACCGCCATCGAGGCGAAATCGAGTTCCTTGACATCATTTTCTTTCTGGTCGTCGCCGTCTCCTTGACGCCCCTCCGCGGCCGCCGTCAGTTTATCAAGATCGATCTGAGGAGCGATTTTCACTTCCTGTGGGAAAACGGTCTTCTGGTCGACATCCACTACCGAAGCCATATCCGAGGTTTCCATCATTCCCATCAAGGTGAATTCTTCTCCGCCCATATGGATTTTGTCCCCGATGGAAAGCCCCAACCGTCGTGCAATAGGGCCGCTGAGAAATGCACCGTCCTGCGCAAACTGCTCAAAATCACACTCCAGGAGGCGCTGTAAATCACTCCTGCGCAGTATTTCATCGATCTCTATGCCAAGAACACCCTTTATAGTATTGTGCTTGGTCAATTCGCCGTTGGATACCAGCGTTTCCAGGAATGCGTCTCGTTTGGTTCCCAGCTCCGCATTCTTTGCTTTCGGCAACCAGTAGCGTACATTCACCTTTGTTTTATCCCCGAATTCTCGTTTTAGAGAACTGATCAGAGTCGGGTCGATCCGGTCGTTGAAAAACTTCTTCAGAACGACTGTCGAATAGCCCGGCAAGGCTCCCACAAAGCCTTTGTCTATTCCCGGGGACAATTCGAAAGAAGCAAAACATAGAATCGTAAATGTCAAAAGAACGATCGTAAGGGCGGTCAATGTCGTACGAAGCGGTCTGCGACGCATCGATGAGATACCCATGCTCATTGCGGCAACGGTGGTCCCGAACCGGGACACATCCGCCGAATGTACCGTCGAGGACATCCCCTGCATGATCTTTAACTGTGTTTCGAATTTCTGCACAACGATAGTAATGACAAATCCGGCAAGCACGAGGATAAAGAAGCCAAGGAAGATGATCAGCGGCATGGCCGAAAGCGCGAATGCGGGATGAGAGAAATAGAGAATCGCAAATGTCAGAACAAAAAACAGAAGAAATCCTCCGACCCTTCCATACACCTTTTTTGCATTGATTAGCAGCCGCTCCAAAGCGAATGCAAAAGGCAGCGTTACCACAAGCAGGAACATCACTGAAATCACGAGATCGTTCAGGGTATTCTTCACTCTGAAATACACCGGGCGTTCATTATTCAGACCGGCGGCGGCAAGGGCCTCGGCCGCCATGATATCCTGCGTTGTGTCGGCCCGTTCTATGTAGGACTTCGATCGGCTATGGATCTCCTCCAGAGAACTCTTGAGGATTCCGCCCGAGCGAAGCAGTGAAAGACGGTGTTCATTAAGGCGCCACAGGTCGGCTGCAGACCGGAATGTCGTGCGAACCGGTATCCAACGCACTCCATGCGTTGTTTTAAGCCCCGCCCCATACGGTTTTTCGATCCCACCCAGACTCCGCTCCCCACCATTGTTCAATACCACTATTGACGGCGGTCGCTCCTTTGTACCGAAAAGTTTAAGGTAATCGTACTTTCGATCCAACACCACCCATGAAACCATGCCGTCGTCGTTCACCGTCTTCACCGAACTACTGATATCCGCATTTCCTTCACCATCGTAAGTCGTAATCTTTTCAGGATACAGCAGAGGCGGAAACAGGACGCTGCCATGATTTCCGTAGGGAGATGCCTCAACCCGTTCCTTTGAGTCTCCCCCACCCGCGGCACTCGAAACAGTGCTGAAAAGTATATCTCCAGTTTCATCGAACTTCAGCCCGGTGACCTGGGATGCATTCAGAGGATTACTCTTTGAGGGTTTCAGGGGACCGACGGAAAAATGTCCGTTCTCACGAGTCCGGACAACTCTGAAGTCATCAAATGCCGGAATCTTGTCGGTGTTGTAGAAATAGTAGAGATTCTTGAGTTGGTCAACCGGAATTTTCAGAGTCATTCCCGGTACATAGCGATTCTTGTAGGGACTCCCATATGCATTCGCAATTGCGTGAGGTCCCTCCGGGTTGTTTGCCGAAGACCATCGAGGCAGCCAATACATACGACTTGGTTCGATTACCCGAATCAAGGATAGTTCCGAACTCATGGCGGCGTCCCGGAGATATGCCGCACATTCATTCAATTGAGATTCCAGATTGCCAAGGTTCAATCGTTCCAGGAAATCATCGGGGTTACCTTCGGCCCTGAATGGATCCTGAACAGTGGTGAATGCAGTGTGATATATTCCAAGTCGTTCCGCTACCTCTCCCGAATGGATCAATGGTCCGATTTTGAAGTACCGAGGACTTATGAGCCCCCCCACCGAGGACGATTCGAAATTGGGATAATTCCCGGAATGGCCCTGTTCGCTTATTTTGTAGAGAGCATCGTACAGTTTGCCGGTCAGATTCGGATCCCCACTCATCTCCTTGGCTCGGTATACCCCGGAATTTCCCCCGGACGTGATACCCCACCTTTTCTGCTCGTCTCCAAGTAGCAGGGACACGTGCAGCGAAATCCATGCATCCCCTTTCAGGTTTCGCAACTCTTGATCGACCTCCAGATACCGATACTCGCCTTCGAGTTCATCCAGGCGCAACTGAGCGCTTTCCCGGATATTGCTCACTACCGTATCGAGTTCGTCTCGAAGAGAATCGGGGAATACGCCGCCGTCAAGGCCACGACGTAACTGATTCCAGGAGAGCCACTGATGTTCGATCTCGGCCATCTCGTTGGTAGCTCTTTCGTATTCGGGGCTGCCCCTTTCATGCTTCAATCGGCGTTCACCGACGAAGCGTTTCTTCTGGAGGATCATCTTGTCACGGTCTTCAACCCTTGTTTTCAGGCGCTGAAGGTATTTACGTCGTATACCGGGGTTTTCCACTCCATGAGGGTTATCAAGTCTGGTAGCGGCAAGAAGCCCCTTCAGGAATGCCCGTTCAGCGTCCAGATTTGCCTTCTGGGTTTCATACTTGATATCACGGACTTTTGCGGTAACCTTATCGATTGCCTGGTAAAAATGCGACGCCCCTTCATGAGACCGGGCCTGTCCGTCAAAGAACACGAACATCATGTGCCGATCGGGACGATTCTTCGCGAATTGCTCTGCAATCTTCAGAAGGCCGGCGCAATTTGCGGCGGCTCGCCCCCCCGGACTGCGTCGCGGCACTTCCCCGTAAGAATCCAGATTTGCTCCAACGATAATCAATTCCGACATGCCCAGACCAAATTGCGGCTTCTTCCCTTTGATGTACCCGACAATGTTGCGTCCGACCGTCGGCTCCCAGGTGTTTCGTCCGCGCAGAGTCACTTTACGTCCAACCGGCAGTGAATCAGAGGAGCCCTCATAGTAGAACCTCGGTAGATTCCCGCTCCCTGTCAAGTGATAAAACTGACGGGAATCGGCCGTATCCGCGGCAGCTACAATAATTGCTTCGGCTCCAAGCCGAAGTGCCTCGAACCAGGCAACTCCACAATTATATTCAAGCACAACAATTTTCCCGTGCGGATCGGGCAATTTCGATATGCCCGGTCGACCGGTCCCCCAATATACCAACTCCGCGGTGATGCCTCCTTTGGGCAACTGCGAGGGGAAAATCCCGTTGGGACGAAATGGTACGAGTGGTTTGCGTATCGCCGTGGATTCCGGGTACTCAGGATTTTTGTATTCCAGCTCACAACTGAGAACCTTTGTCTGGGTTGACTTGTATTCCTGCACCAGAACCTCATCCACCCCTATCTCTCGTAATCGTTTTTCCACGTAATCCGCCGCTTGTCGGTATTCCGCGGTCCCGGAAAGGCGATGAGGCGCACTCGTCAACGCCTCACAATCGGTGATAAACCGGGGTGAAACGCCGGCTGTAACTGCTCCATAAAACCCGAGCACGAAAACTGCCGCTGAAGCGAACCGCAATGCAAATGTTACGGCCCCACACCGTCCCGTCACGGAAACTGTATTACCTGCCATCATTCTTTCTCCAAACATCTTGTCTCATCCATACGTCCGGGTCATGCATCGATACTGGTCAGCCGAAATCATTCGCCGTCTATAGTAGCGATCTTCACATCGATCTCGTCTCGTCTTGCCAAGCGGTCGACCCGCCCGTCCTTTATCCACATGAGTCGGTGGCATATGTCATATAACCGGTAATCGTGAGTTGCACAGATCACCGTCACTCCTCGGTCACTATTCACCCGTTTCAGTATGTCCAGAATGTCCTGACCAGTATGCAAATCCAGGTTGCCGGTCGGTTCATCACAAAGTAGAATCGAGGGATTGTTGGACATAGAACGTGCAATAGCCACACGCTGCTGTTGTCCACCGGACATTTCGATGGGGCGATGCGCCCACCGGTCCTCAAGGCCAACCAGCCGTAACAGATCCATCCCCCTTTTCCGGGCCTCATCGGCGTCGGTACCGGCAAAGGTCATGGGAGTCGTCACGTTTTCCAGCGCTGTCATGTACTGAACCAGATTGAACTGCTGGAATATATACCCGATCTTACGACATCGCAAGAACGCGAGTTCTACCGCCGATAATTGGGCCACGTCCACTTCATCAATGAAAATCCGACCTTCAGTAGGTGTATCCAGACCGCCGATTGCATTGAAAAAGGTTGTTTTTCCGGACCCCGAAGGTCCCATTATGGCAATAAACTCTCCCTGAAATATCTCGACATCAATACCCCGCAGCGCATGAGTAACCACTTCCTTTTTGACGAACTGCTTTTTGAGTCCGACAGTTCGGATAATGACCCGTTCAAAGGACTGGGCCTTTTCCCCTACACTTGCGACTGGAAGATCTCCCGACATATAAACCATTCCTTTCGCACTTCGCGGCGTGCGTACAATCAAATTCAGTCTACTACATGTGGTGTGTGCTTACGGAGCATGCTATTCTATCCGCATGGCTTCCATTGGCGGAAGACGCGACGCCATCCATGAGGGATAGAGCGCCGCCAGGGCGGACAAGACCATTCCGGCAAGAGCCGAGAGAACCAGTGCGATCACCCAGGACCCGTAATCCAGAACTCCAAACATCTGAACTCCAAAAACCATTGCCATTCTGGTTGTGCTCAAAACCGACCCCAGGACACCACCAAGCACTCCGCCGATAATGCCGATAAATGCGGCCTCCAGAATAAAGATCATCATGATTGTGCCGTCGAGTGCCCCAAGACATTTCATTGTGGCTATTTCCCGAAAGCGCTCGGCAACCGACATGAGCATCGCGTTGGCGATCCCCACACCGCACACAAGCATGGACAGCACAACCAGCCAGGTCATACGTGTGCCCATCCCCATCAACCCACCACCGACTTCCGCCGTAATTTTGCTCGCAACATCAAGATACCGATTCTCAACCATGGACTGCGAGAGATACAACACTCGTTTTCCATCACCACCAAATCGACTGATACCGGCATTGACAAGTTGTCCCGCTAACCATTCGGCATGTCGGGGCTGAGCCAGATTCGGCCAGATAAGTGTATCGACAATTTTCCCGTCTTTGAGATTGTACCGGTCAATGAGTTTCTTGCTGATGAGCGTATCGCGGAACGATTTTGCCAGTGTCTGGATCTCCTCGTATTCACGCGCCAGTTGAGCGGCCTTCTTTGCCGTTTCAGCACCAACCAAAAAACCGGCGGTTCGTAAAACCTCGCCGAACTCCCCGTCTGCATTCTGAAGCGCCCGCAAAGGGCTTCCTCCATCGAGATAATCAGCCACCTGCGCAACGGCGTCGCGTCGCCCCCGTAAAATCTTTTCTACATACTTCGAAGCGCGAGGCCAGTCGTCCAGAAGATTTAACAACTGTTGTCGAGAACCGGGTAGACGAAGTTGAGAAAAAGCCGACATCCGATCACTGAATCTGGCGAAGTTGTCGGGATCCGACAAATAATTGAATACCTCGCCCCCCAGCGCTCCTTCAAGCAAAACTGCACGGCGGGCAAAATCAAGACCGTCGAAGAATGCCATGTACGGAGCAATGGAATCGGCAAATTCTTTAAGAAACCCCATTTCCGATTCCGAAAGAGACCCCATCCGACGATACTCTTTGTATAGAGGCTCATCCACGCGGCTGGAAATGATACCTACCAACACATCGTCGACATTACCCACCGTCGTGATTCGAGAAGCCAGCGATATGGCTATTCGTTTTTCTCGCAAAGCCTCCCCCGTGGCCTCCGATACTGAACTCTTCACGACACCTTCACCCAGTATATTCATCATAAAAGTTACGGCAACGGTGATGACTACCATAGTGACCACCGACCGAAACAACCGATACTTGATACCGGTACCGGTGAGGGCAAAAACACGGTGAAAACTGAGCTTTGCCTGCTTTTTTACATCGAGTTCGTTCATATCTGTATCCGCACTGCTACGCACCCATTTTTGGACGCTTTTTTCGTAAGCCCCCATCCGTGACAACTATTACAACGGCTCCCCGCCGACTAAGCAATCGCAGATAGGAACCAATCATGACCCGAGCTTCGTGGAACGTAAGCTCATTCTTTTCAGCAAACCTATCGGCCATATTCTCGACCGATGTTTCCCCGTCACACCACTCCCAGACACTGAGCCCTAAATCGTCAAGCGCAAAGGAACGTTTCTTTGGAATCCGCAAAATCCACGATATCGGAGGGAAGAGAAACCAGGGACGTTTGTTGTCCACGGTTATGGTCAAGCCCTTTTCGGTCGTGTTTACTTCCGCGGCATCGTTGCGAACCGGGCGTGAATTCAGCATACCCGCCCAAGGTACACGTGGTGTTTTTCCGCGGGCAAGAGTTCGTTTTCCCTGCTGCATCAATGCTGAATTTCCCTCATTTCGTCACAGCAGTTGTATCTTCGACCGGCGATACGTTCCCTTTTCCCACGCCCGTTCGGCGCACCCAGGATGTGCCCATAGTACAATCGACCATTATGCGGGCAAACCCAGGCATCTGAAAAGAAACGCCCCGTCTTTTTTATAGCTGGAATCCGGGTCTTAACCGAAATCTCGCCGTCATACTCGAAAACCGTGTGCCCCCCCACTTTTCGCGAGCCGGTGCTGGGCTTTCGCAAAAGGTGAGGTACCTTGGTTGCCTGCCACTCCCCAACCGTCCCCTTCAGCCACTTTTTCACTAAACCGGTACGTGAAAAAAATTCCTGTGAACCAATATTTTTTTTGTGCCCGAACGTCATTTCGACCAGCGCGGGTTGGCTTCGACATTCGCGGAACTGGAGATCGTCACTCACAAGCATATCCATCCCAAATGCTCGCCAATGGCGCATTTTCTTATCGCCAACTACATGATCCGTATCCTCATGAAATGACCGTAGTATCCGATCTTCCATTTCAGAATCTCGCCCGCCGGGCCAATGTAGTACCATTTCGACAATCAACTTACTTTCCGGAGAGTAGCTGATATGTCGCGATATCCCCAAGTGCTCATTTCCCCCGAAACTCCCTTCCCACGGACCGGTGGTAACCTGTCTCACTTTGCGCATTCCGAAATCCGTAGCCAGCCTGCTTCCGTAATCACGACTCATCCGACGAAGGTCCGGGGCACCATCGACCGTTCGCCAACTGAAATCCAGACGTTGACTATACCTGTCGGCAAATCGGCAGCGACCTTTCGGCATGTCGCGGCTGAACCCTACCATTTCCCATTCCGCGGGCATTTCAAATTCAAATCCCCGCCACGCAATAACATTTGACGTGCTCATCCGATTGAAATCTTGAACTTCTGTATGGTGTCTATGGGAGGTGGCTCTCCGTTGATCATGAAAAAACCAAGTCCAACAAGAATCACGATTATTCCCGCAAGCATCTCTCCACCAATCAACCCGAACATCAAGGGCTGAAGCTTTCGATAGGTGTTTTCACCCCCGTATCGGGTAACCCCGGTTTTCACTCCCCAGCCGATAAGAAACGACCACGCCATGAATTGCGCGGGATAGGTAGCCCAGATCAGGAACATCACCGGATGAATGGGCCATCCCGCGAACCTCAAACGACCTGCCGCACATACCATAACGAGTAATCCTCCAACTGCGATCGCCCACGGAAGTTCGGGTTTCGTAGTCTTTATCCGGCCGAATCGCTCCCAGCCTTTTGCCTGCATCGACTCCTCAAGTTGGCCTTTCGCATTCAATTCGTCCACCATTTTGGCCGACGTTCGGAATGGGTCGGCGGGAACGGTGTTTGTTGCATACCGGTCTTTGGCATCATGTCCATACGAGTATTGGAAATACAGTGTTGCGGGAACCGCAACGGCCAGACCCACTATGACTGCGATTATACCGAGACTGAATCCGCTCTTCACCTTAACGGTTTGAGTATCCAGAATCTTTAGATTGTTGACAAAAAACGGCATGAGTGCCTCTCGAAGATCTATCGTGAGAACGGTGGAGACAAAGAAAAGGGCGAGCGCGAGTTCGGGACCGACCGCACGATATCCCATAACGGCAAGTATGAAAGTTACCGGAAATACGCCGGCCTGCACGAAAAACACTCCGGTTTCGGCAACGATACGGCTCATGACGAGGAAGAGGACTACGGTAATGGCGACAAAAATAATCGCAAGCTGCCAGTCGATGCCGGTTTGAGTAATCAGAAATGTAAGTACCGCCATGGACAAGATAAAAACTCGGGAACCAAGCACTGCCTCCGAGGGGACTTTCTCCCTCACGTTCAGAAAAGCCGATTTTTTCAGAACGCTCATATAGTAAAACCGACCGGTAAACAGAATCGTTCCCACAAACGCCAGATACGAACCCATTGTGTAGCTTTTTGCCACCTCGGAAGATACCACCGCCGAAATGTCGTTGGACTTATAGAGCATGCTGATAAACACCCACAGAACGGGGCCAATTGCCAGCGAAAAGGAAACCTCCTTGGCCAGGAAATACCCGAACGCAACAATGGTGAAATAGACTCTTGGCTGGAAAATGAAAGAGCCCTGCGCATTGTAAATGGAATTGAGGAAACTGTTGTTTCTGAACGAATGGAGATTGAGTTCGAGCCTCACCGGTATCCACGATCCGGGCTGAAACCAGTGATCCATCCACAGCCCCAGGTAATTATTCATATGAATCGCGGCAACGACAGCCAACCCGAGCCAGAAAAGCTTGTTACGCAGCAGCCCGGGCTCAGCCGCACCACTATCATTTCGCTGGTTCCCGGGCATGAGCACGCTTACGAACCGTACAATGGGATATGGCAAATGTTCATGGTGCGCCCACTGCCGGTGAACCACCAGAGAGAGTCCCAAAAGGCCGATCCAGAGCGCAAGTATAATGGGAAGCCACAGTCGAAATGGTTTGGAGAATGCACTCCATGGGACATCCGACAAACCGATCCTTTCCCCCCTGCCGGCAAGTCCACCGAGAAAACCATTGAGTATCGTCTCCTCCCGCCCTTCCTCAAGCTCTACCAGCGCCCCCTCGGGCGCCAATTCCATGAGATCTTTCTCCTGCCAGCCCGGCTGCACTTTCATGAGCTGATGCGGCATAACAAGAAAATCCGGAAAAGTTCTCATAAGCGAAGAACCGGGAATTGCCGCCGATGTCAGAACCAATGTAAGAACGACGGCCAGCTCGCCTCCGGTGAAATAAGCCTTTTTGCCGATTTTCTTGAGCAAAGGATTAATAAACAGGACCAGGAGAATGAACGCGCCATATACCGAGATAGGCAGAAAATGGGAAATGAACATGGGCTGTCTGAGCACATGGTCATTGAAATAGGTGAATCCATTCAGGAAGATGACACCCAACACGCCTATCAGAATTGCTTTCAAAGTCATACGTATCTCTTACGGTTTAACCGGTATATTCCGGGGTCGTCGAATAATTCCGTACCACCGATTGTTCATCAACCGGAAGGCAATCATGGTTGGAAAGTCTTCTAAAATAATTAGGAGGACGGGAGAATGTCGAAACTTTGGACCGTTTATTGGTCGTACACCGTGCGAGTGCCGGTATCTCTGAATCACAACATATTAAAAATACATACGTTGCGTGGATTGTGTGTAGTCTCTTTGCGGCAGTTCCCACATCAGTGCGGATATGTCGACGAAAAGTAATCCGGTTCACGAGTTGCTCTCCCCTTCCACCACGCCGACCGAGGTCACCCCCCAGCCTCGAGAGCCACTCTCAACGCGAACCGCTACAATGTGCCGCCCTTTGCTGAGTCTCAACTTAAACGAATGATTGGGATGCCGGTAGTTAGTAGACAGGTTTCCGCTTCCTTGAGTGTCGAACACCGGTACTCCGTCCACATACCAGGACATCCACCAGTCCGCGGCACACCATACGGTAACCGTGATATCGGCCGGCACCTGGATTTCGCGAAAAAGCCAGGCGGTTTTTCCCTCTTTCCCAACTCCGAAAACCGGCTCGAGATCCACCCATTCGGATCCGTCGGCCTCCACAAGCACGGCCGGAATATCTTTATCGGCAACCCTCAGACTACGCGGGAGCATTGAAAGTATAGAGTCCGCGAGGGTCATGCCCGAAGGTACCGGCCCGAACGCGGTCCATTTTTCAGGCCACGAAAACGCGTCCGGATTACTGTATTGCCTTAGAATGGAGGCCGAATACGAGTTCATGATGACGGCACATTCCGGCATACGTCGTTTCAGGGCAGCAACCCCACCGGGTGTCACGTATGTGTTATTCAGCAGAAGTATTCGGAGATTTTTCATCCTGGAAAGCCTGCCCAGTGCTTCATCACCAATGGCACACCCAGTCAAATCGAGAATCTTCAGGCGACGGAGTCCCGCAACTGCATCCAGATCCGAGGGAGAAACATCAATCCCGTTGAAATCCACCTCCCGAATCGGTGACGAGACCAAGTTTTCCAAAAAAGAGTAACTCTCGGCGGCTCGCGGGTTCAGTTGAAGAACATATTCGGTATTCGGAACGAGAGGAACGTCTCCGATAGCCGCGCCTACCGTTTGATCTCTTCCGGAAGAGCAGGTCGGACAAGCGACATACAGCATACCGACAGCGTGATCAACGGGAAATTCGAGATGCTCTCTGTTAAGACCGCTCACGACTCGATCCTTTGCCGACGTAAATCGTATCCCCGGCCCTTCGGACGTTTCTTCGGTTGCTATTCCCGTCAATCCGAATGCCGCCATTGCCAGGAGTACACCCAATCCGACCGTGACACGAAATCCGTGACCGTTTTCTATCTTTCGGTCGCGAGATACCAGAGCCTCCCGCATTCGCATTACCAGAGTACGTTTCGATCTGAATAGAAGAAGTGAACAGGCGGGAACCGGTGAACAACCGATGCTCAGAAGGGCCATACGTCCCAACGTTCGTGCGTATTCTCGACCGTCGCCAAGGACCCATATCGCCATATCGTCACAGGCTAACTCGATATCCCGCTTCAGGCATGACCGCGCAAGCCATGCCCCGGGCGAAAACCAGAAAATGGCGCAAACAAAATAGGATAGTATTGTGCGACCGAAATCGTTACGAACAATGTGAGCTACCTCATGGGCCGCCGCTCCTTTTAATTGGCCGCTCAGGAACGCATCCAGCTCATCTTCCGGAATAAGCAACGTGGGATGTATCAGCCCAAAAGCGGCGGGAACCTGCAACATATCGGTAACCCGGATTTCGATTCTCCGCCGAAAGCCAAACCGTGCCGCAAAATCCCGACTTATTGATGGCGCCGCATCCTCGGGAAGAACTCGAGAACGATGGCGAATACCACTCATCTTGAACCAGCCCAGAACAAGTCGGGTGATAACCGCAAACGTGCCCAGAAAGATCAGATACACCCACAACATTCTGAAAGTGACCGTTACGGGAGTTGTCAAAGCCCCGGACCCGCGTGGTACCGAGGACCGAATTCCCTCAACGATTCCAGGTTCCCGTGACTGCCTTTTTCCAGGTAGCGAACTAAATTCGTATTCGGAGGGCTGCATTCTTTGTGACGGCACATTCAGAAACACCTGAAAAGCGTTTGGAAGTGCGAAATCGATAGCCGGGGCCGCAAGCAGCCCCAGAAAATAGAAAGTCCAGAGCGCCGAGCGTTTTGCGGGAGAGGAAACCATGCGCGCCGCAGTTCCGACAGCCAGGGCGCCCGCGGTAGACAGAACGGCCCAACACATCAGCCGAAGGCCGAATGCTGCTGAAAAGAATCCTATCTGCTGCAGGAGGCTATTCATCAATCCCTCAGATTCTCTAACATGTCCCGGATCTCGGACACAGTCCCGGAATTCAGTTCTCCGGTGTCCAGAAGACTTTGCAGGAGCATTTGGGGAGAGCCGTCGAAAACCCGCTCGAGTAAGCGTTGTACCGAACGTTTGCGCGCAGTATCCCTTTTGACGAGTGCCCGATAGTGGTAACTACGCCCTACGGTGAAATGCTCAACATACCCCTTTTTTTCCATAATCCCAAGGAGCGTTCGCACCGTGGAGTCCTTCCGCTTCTCTTCGCCAGGCAGACTCAGGCGAATATCGTCGCTGGAGCTTGGGCCGCTTTCCCATAGCACTCGCATTATTTCCAGTTCTACATCAGTAAATTCTTCCGACTTCTTCCGAGCCATGCCTTACGTCTCCGTTAGCCCCATACATCATTGTTGGAAACAATAATATACACATGGACAAAGCTAAATGCTAATTTTTTAGCAGAAGGAATCGAAGAAGTCAAAAACTGCCGATTTCAGGCTGCAAACGGCCATAAATGCCCGCCTCGCAAAATTATGAATACGGATTGTATTGGAGCTTGAAACGGCGCTCGGATTCGCCGGGAAACGGACTCTTCGACGTTTCGTCCCGCCCGGAACCTGGGCTAACACCTCTCGGACGAAGTCTATCTGGCGCCCGATTCCAGAAGAAGCCGCACCGCGGCTCGTCGGCGATAGGCTCGGGCATACCAGAGCGGCGTTCTTCCTCGTGCGTTTGTGACGTTGGGGTTGGCCCCCGCGGAGAGAAGAGAACGGATCACCGAAACATAACCGTTTGCGGCGGCATACGCCAAAGCCGTTCCCAGAACATTGTTTTCGGCCTCGATGTCGGCACCTGCCATCAGAAGCTCTTCGATAATACTCAAGTGTCCCTTAGAGGCGGCGACAATGAGGGCCGTACTTCCGTAGGCATTACGTTCTTCGAGATCCACATTGCCCTTCATCAGGATCTCTCGAACAGCCTCAACACTGCCCGTTTTCGCGGCACTCATCAGTCGTGTGTACCCGTCGGGACTCTCCTTCAGAAGTTTTTCTTCGATGTTCTTGCGTCCACGTTGCATCGCGATCATCAGAGCAGTTCGCCCACGGTTATCTTTCTGATTTACGTCGGCGCCGGCCTCGAGCAAGACCTCCACCAGCTCGGCTTTGCCGTATTCCACGGCCCACATCAGTGGAGTGCAACCCGCCGTATCCGCCGGGTCGGGCAATGCGCCATAGTCGAGCAGACGACGGACCAGAGTCGAGTCGGCATATTTCACAGCCTGAGACAAAGGTGATTCGCCCGACGGATCCTGGTGGTTTGGGTCGGCCCCCCCTCCCAGAAGCATCTCGGCCGAAGGGATATCCCCGTTACGACACGCCTGCGATAATGCACTTTGCCCTTCAGGATCGGCTATATACGCATCCGCGCCGGCTTCGATCAGAATCCGAACCATCATTGTATCGTGCTCTCGAACCGCGATAACAAGGGGCATTGTACCGAGTGTATCCCCTACATTCGGGTTTGCGCGAGCACGGATAAGCAAATCGGCACATTGATGGCATCCGCTTTTCACGGCGTAATGAAGGGGAGTTCGTCCGGCATTATCCCGCGCACGCGCAGAAACCCCATATTCCAGGAGGATTCTCACAACAGTTGAGCACCGCTCCCCCACGGCCGCCATAATTGGAGTGACTCCGGAAGCATCGATCAATTCGGGATCGATTCCATTTTCTATTGTGAAAACCAAGGCACTCGTATCGCACAGCCGAATCGCCCGCGCCATATCCTCGGCCGATAACGAATCCACAGCCGTACCGCGCTCCATGTCCTCAGCGCCAACGACCTGGAGCGCGAGCGATACAAGGATTCCGAACACGAAAAGCGAATGCGAGGGCTTATTCATTGGTTTTGACAGGGTTTGACCCGAATTCGACAATCGACTCACGGCATTCCGCGTAAGCGGTTGCACGATCTTACGCATAATGCCGTCTCTCGACTGTCGAAGTGGGGTTGAGGTCGAATTTTGCTCCATATTGGCCCGAAACTGGCACTTCGTTCTCCTCCCGCCCAGCGGGTCGGGAGGGGATCAGTGTCTGTTTCCATGTCTTCTGAAATACACCACTTACGTAAACCGTTGAACGGCTCTGCCGCATCCCGGGGGACGTCTGAAATTGGTATACGGATTGTCGTGGGCTATGTTGCCGGAGTTTCGACCATCCGATAGATTGCGGAACCGTACTTTCTTGTCTTTCCGACATCTGGAATGGTTATCTCTTCGCGCCCGAGCTTGATCAAGCCCTCTTCGGCAACCGCGGTCAGCGCGCTTTCGATTTCCAACAGGGGCATGTGGAAAACGTCGAGGAGTTCGTCTTCAACAAATCTACGCGAGAGAATGACTCCCGGCTCAGAGTCTCGAGCCGGAGGAACTCCGCACATAAGGGACAAGAAAGCCGCCACGTGCCTGAGATTCTCTCCGCCGAGCGTGTTGTGGATTTTTGAATCGACACCACGGAGTCTTTTGACCAGCACAAGCGATATTTTGCGGAACCAGTCTGGTATTCTGGGAAGAACGCCGGAAAACTCCCGGGCTGTAATGACGATTACTTCGGTAGTTTCCAATGCTGCTGCCGATGCACTGCGCCCACCACCGTCTATTGCCGCCACTTCTCCGATCACTCCACCCGGTCCCACCGTGTCCAGCTCGATTTCCGCACCGGCCTCAATTTTATATATCCGGACGCGACCAAACTGAATGATGTACAAATCCCGGGAATCGTCACCCTGATGGAAAAAATGTTCCCCGGATTCAAAACGACATCGGTTTTCTCGATCTGATTGTTCCGCCGGCATACCGACTCCATTGTTTTTCTTCGATTAGTCCACGGGTTCGGCATCGCTCTTGACTACCCATGCCTCCGGATACCCGTTCTTCCGCACTCTTCCAAGGTGTTTTTCGGCCTCATCGCGGCTTTCGAACGCACCGGCATGCAACCGATAAAATGGCGGGGAGTATACGATGTACAACGGGAGTCCGAGTTCCTGTTCCATCTGTTGTTTTTCTTTGCGGACTCCGTCCAGACTCTGCGAGGCCATGCACTGAATACGAAATTGTCCGATAGCGGTTCTCCGGGGTGCCTTCGCAGGACTAGCCGAAGGGTTCTCTTTGGCCGGTTTTGCCCCGGCATCCGCCGGCGGGGATTTTTCAAAATCCGAACCAGACACATGGAGTTCGTTGTCTCTATTCAGGGTGTCGAGATAGGTTGGAGCGACTTCCCGGGTCTGATTTTGCTCCGGTCCGCCGGATTTTTCTTCCTGCCAGGGGAAACGAAATGGTAAGACCACGGTCGTCATAACTACTATTATAAAAGGGACAAACCGCACACTACCACACACATGCCGTGCTCGGGCCATATATTGTTCTCCTGGATTGCTGTTCAAAACCATAAATTGCAGAGCTTATACTACTCAAAGTCTCTCAATTCAGTTATAATATTATTACACCATCATTTTTAAGTCAAGCACGGGTAAGGAGTCGTCACCAAATAACCTCTCCATTCTCGCTTGATCTCAACCCGACTTCGACAATCGACTCACGGCATCTGCGTAAGCCGGCGCGCGATTCATTGTAGAAAAATGCTCA
>CAYFVL010000071.1:0-21844 GCA_964346405.1 uncultured Fibrobacterota bacterium | reverse complement strand
CGACACCGCTCAGTGCAGCGCGGTACGGCGGTTCTCGACTGCGAAACTTGGGCTAGGCGGAAAGCCGGTACAAAAATATTTGATGCGCTGCATGCTGGTTTTGGAAACCGTGTCCTCAATATTTCATGATTAATTAATGTAGCTGCCGAACCATGTCCGAAAGACTGCCCATAGATCATATTTGAGTAAGAACGTCGTCTCGTTCTATTTTATTCGATCACACCTGAAACCGGGAGAAAACAATGGGCCAGACCCAGGCTAATCGAGCACAATTTCATTTCCAATGCAGTGACCTCCCATACGATACCTTCGGTGTCGTAGGATTCGACGGACACGATACTGTCTCAAAACCCTATCATTTCAATATCGATCTGGTGTCGTCGGACCCCAATATCAGTATCGATGACGTTGTCGGAAAACCGGCTTCGCTGTATTTGGTTCGGGATGAAACCCTGCAGCCCTATTCCGGAGTGATCGCCCAGTTTCGATTTGTCGATTATTCGACGGATTACGCCCGCTATTCGGCGGTCCTGGTTCCTCGTCTCTGGCTTCTGTCGTTGAATGTCCAGACGAGGGTCTTTCAGAAAACGACTCCACTTGAGATTATCGAAAGGGTATTTGCCGATGCCGGAATGGCCGAGTACTACCGGATCGAAAGTGATGCGGTATCGGTCGAACGTGAATATGTGGTACAATACGGCGAAAATGATCTCGAGTTTATTTCCCGAATTATGGAAAACGAGGGCCTGTGGTATTTCTTCGATGAAGCTTCGGTGGGGTACGACGAGGGCGATGCGACCAGTGCCGAGACGATCGTGGTTACGGATAAACCACAACTGTTCGAAACCCTGGATGGGGAATCGGAAATCGTCTATCGGTCCAAATCGGGATTGCATGAGAGATTCGATGAGATCGACAGGGAATCGATACACCATATCAGTCAGCACCGCACGGCGGTCCCTCAGCATGTTCATTTGAAGAACTACAATTATCGAACGCCGGAAGTCGATCTCAGTAGTGCGGCCGATGTCGATGGTGGTCTGGAAGGGACGGTGTATGGATACGGAGGAAGCTACAAGACGGTGGATGAAGCCGAAGCGGTGGCGCAGCATACGGCATCTCAATTCGCTACCGGGGTTTCCGAGGTGCAGGGCAAGGGGAACTGTCGCGCGCTTCGTGCCGGAAAACGGTTTGATCTGGTCGAGCATGCGCGAGAAGTCCTCAATGACGGATACGTAGTCACAAGTATTCGGCACCGGGGGACACATAATCCGTCGGGACAGGAACAATCGGAGTACTCCTATACTAATGAATTCATTGGATTTCCCACCGGAAGGCTCGATGTCTATAGACCTCCGTGGCAGTGCCGCAGGCCTAGAGTCAACGGTATCATTACCGCTCCTATCGAGGGAAACGGGGGAGAGTATGCCGCCATCGACGATGTCGGTCGGTACAAAGTTCGCATGCCGTTCGATATCTCATCGGCGGGTAATTACGAAGCATCGAAATATATCCGACTCGCCCAACCGTATAGTGGATCGGATTACGGGATTCATTTCCCGTCACATGAAGGAACCGAGATGGTTCTTGCCTGCGTTGACGGTGATCCCGACAAGCCCATAGGTCTGGGTACCGTACCGAATGCGAACACCGCGTCACCGGTGAAAAGTTCAAACAAGGAAAAAAGTATCATCCGCACCGCGGCCGGGAATGAATTTGAACTCGACGACACAAAAGATAAACAGAAGATTACACTAAAGACCGCCGCGGTTAACACACTGCTTCTCGACGACGCCGAGGATAGAGCGGCGATTCAAACGACCAACAAGAACGCGTTGTTGCTTGACGACAAAAATCAACGTACCGTGCTCAATGCAAAAGAACACGTCATGAAGATGTCCTACGACAGTTCCGACGACGGGATCACGATTTCTACTTCGGGCGGTCACGTGATTAAAGTCGACGACAAAAACAAAATGGTCACCATTCAGTCTTCGAAGGGGCACACCGTTCAGATGGACGACGATGGTGGAAAAATGGTACTCACCGATTCCAAAGGCAAAAGCACGGTAACCCTCGACGGCAGTAAGGGGCTGGTACTTGATTCGATGGGAGAGATTTCCATTAACGCCACGAAAGATATCACCATTAAGGGCCAAAATGTGAACATCTCCACTACTTCCGGCAAGATCGAAGCAAATGCAATGCAGGATCTCAATCTCAGTGGAATGAAAATTAACGAAAAGGCGACCACCGACCTGAAAATGGAAGGCATGAATGTCGGTATCAAGGCCAACATGAAAGCGACAACTGAAGCCAACATGGGGGTTGATATAAAATCGAGCTTGCAGACCAAGATCAGCGGTACCATGACCGAACTCAGCGGTCAGGTGACAACTGTCAAGGGTGGGGTGGTGATGATCAATTAGGTTTTCCACCCGACAAATCTTTGCCGAGACAGCCGCTTCAGAAGCGGAGGCCGACGACGCGTCGGTATGTGTAATTCTTTCCCTGCATTCGCTCCGCATGTCATTACCGTACTAACGAAATGATGCGTTTCATTCTGGTTCGCCCATCATTTACCAGGATACAGTAATTCCCTCCGGACAGTCCATTCTTTCCCTCAATGACATACATCGACACCCCGGGTTTCAATGCTATGGATTTCTGGTAGACACGTTTTCCTACGAGGGTGAGAAGTTCGATGTGTACCGAGCTGTTTTCAATTGTCTGGAAACGAATGACGATTGGGTTTCCCGGCCGCGTACCCAACACTCGTGGGGGAGCATACGAATATTTGTTCCCAATGTGTTGGATTGCAGCAGGATGGCGTACATTTACATATATATATACTATAGTGGCAAGATTGAATCTGTCCCTGGCCGTAATAGTAAATAATGATGATGAGTCACCTTCTTCCGGAGCAAAGACGATAGTGTCGTTTGATGCAATGCGTGCCCACTCATCTCCCCTGATAATAAATGAGACCTTCCCGTCGTCATCGGTAATGCAGTCACTTAAAGCGAGAGTAAATTCCGAGCCGGCCTCAACAGCTACCGTATCAAATAACTGACTGCAGATTTGGGGACCTCCATTTGGAATAACTTTAACAAAGAAAGATACGACACGTTCTGCGCCAAGGCTGTCGACGGCACTAAGTGTAAAACCGTCTGAACTATCAGCTTCTTCAGGATGCAAAACAAGCTGGTTTGACGAATCAATCTTTCCCCAGTCGGGTCCGGTCAAAGAAAATGTAATGGGGTCACGTTCATCGTCAATGGCGCATTGCTTCAGATCAATTGTATCAGCATAATGCTGACTCACTGTGACAGTATCTCCACTGGAAAGACAAACGGTCGGCGGCTGATTTGTCGAAACAGTGAGTTCTATCGTCGCAGCAAAAAGAGTATCAACCACACTTCGTGCCATCAAGGTCCATTCCCCGGCTGTGTTGAGTGGTCCACACTGCTGAAATTCCAGATGCTCATTGCCTGACGCTGCACCTACTACTTGCCAGTCTATACCATCTTGAGAAGCAACCAACTCGTAATCCCCCGGTCCATGATAAACCTCGGCCGTTAATGAGAAGGTGTGTCCGGTAGCGATCTTTTTTTGTGGAGGATTAATGTCTAAAGAGCGCTGGAATCTCAGCAATGCATCATTTGGACCGGCGATCCAAATTGTAAAAGGATCGACAGAAACAATGCGATTATTGGTCGAGGTTGACTGGGAAAGAAGAAAGAGTTCTTCACGGTCGGAGAGGTCTTCTCGGTGCCATGATATGCCGCCGTCGTAGGTCCAGTAGATACTTGGAATCGCATATATACAACCGAATTTTGGAGTCGCAAAGGATATGTCAAGTAGAGAGGAACCTTCTAAAAACATGGTGTCATGCCATGTGGTCCCACCATCCCGAGTATAGGCAAGCGAACTCCTGTTACTACCAAGGAAAATATTATTCTCATCTGCGATACCCAGAGATCCATAATATTTACTTCCGTCGAGAGACTCGTCCTGCCACAGAAGTTCCCAGTCGGTCTCGTTACTGAGAACCGAAAGTGCACCACCATCATGGGAACACAGCAGGTCTCCATCAGGCAGTAGCTTTATGTTTCGAACAAGTTCGGCACCATTGGGTAACGCAATATCCCGCCAGCTTTCTCCGCCGTCTGAACTAAAAGCAATTCCTTTGTGCTTTCGCGCATACATTGTGGAAACATCAACGAACTCTATATCGTAGAAATTATCCGGAATGGGAGTAGTCTCCCAGGTTTCTCCAACATCTAATGTTTTCTGAATCACTCGGTCACCCTGAGCTGTCGTTCCCCACACATAGGCTGTGTCCTCTGCGGGAAACGAAACTCCATAGACAGTCGATAGAGATGTCATTACAGGAGTCCAGGTTTCACCTCCGTTGATTGTTTTCTTCATATTTCCAACACTTCCGACCGCCATGCCGACTTGGGGTGATTTAAAGGAAACAGCAGTGAGAAATCCCCCAGTACAATCATCGAGCCGCTTAACGTCGGTAAATGCATTTGAGATGCGATACAGTCCGCGCGTCCAATTATAAGTGACATACATCGTCTCGCTATCTACAACGTGCATTGCACTGATATGAGAGAAATCATCATATGTGCGAGATTCCCAACTTTCACCACCGTCATACGACCACATCAAAGTTCTGTAATTACAAGCATAGATTGTATCAGGTCCGAATGCCTGGATGTTCTTCATCGCCGTCGGTATCTCGAGAGCCGACCATCCACTTCCACCATCGATTGTTTTGAACACCTTGTTACCGCCGAGGTAAACTAGTCCTTCAATTTCATTACGAAAGTGAATTCCATGGAGATAACGGTAACTGTCACCAAAGTTGACATCTATCTGTGTCCAGTTTAACCCCGCATCGGTGCTTTTGTAAAGAGTTTGATTAGCGCCGGCATACCATAGGGAGGGAGAAACTGTTTGGCAATCTCGAAATAAGTCTTTGCTGTCATAACTTTGAATATGAAAAGTTTCTCCCCCATCATGCGTCACTTTAATATTTCCATTTGAGACAACCATACCCGAATCTTTATTAACAAAATCCATTGCAAAAGCATTGTATAGACTCACGGAGGTCTCTTCCCAGTGGTCCCCCCCATCATTTGTCCGAAAGAGTCGGGCGCCTCCTCGAATGAATCCGTTCTCCAAGTCAACAAACTGAACTTCCTGGAGGTCTCCATACGAGGAACCAATGTCCAGCTTCTGACCAGGCAGCCAAGTATTCCCACCATCCGATGTTCTGTATACCTGATCATGCCCAATACCAATGCCATCCATGTGATTAAAAAACCAAATGTCGGATAGCAAGATACTCGTTGGCATCACCGCCTGCCATTCGTAGGCGGTAGACAAGAATGATATTGAGAAAAGCAGGACAATAATCCGGTGTGTTTTCATCTTATCCCTTTCGACATCGTAGTAACTTGAAATGGACAAACATTTTTTGTATGCACGAAACTTACTTTCGGACATGGAATCCCTCTCTCTCACAGCTTAGAAAATTGCTGGATCGAGGATATATCAAAACGCTTTGGGCGGACCACTTACTGGGAATGTCGTCTCGTGTGACGAAACCTCGATCTGCTCATGCTTCTTTTGTCCAAACGCCGGATTCGGCATCCGGTTGCCATCCGTATTCTGAAAGAAACCCGTTGTCGCGAGAAGTAAGCGTCGGAACAATTGCCGCTAGTTCTTCCCACGAACAAAGTCCGCTGAGCGCATCCATTCCCTTGAGGCACATGTAGCCGGCGGCATTTGCCGTACGAAGAGCTTTGGGGAGGTCGTATCCTTTGAGCAACGCTACCAGAAATGCGGCAATTGAGGTGTCGCCGGATCCGGTTGCGCTGGCGATCGTATCGACCTGGAACGCCGGGCACCATAGTTGCCGTCCCGCCAATGTCTCCGAGGATGCCGCAAGTGGAATCCTTTCGAGACGTGCTTTATCGCCGACTGCGAAGTACCAGCCATTGTGACCAGCCTTAAGTGCAACCATTCCGCACCCCATGTCCAGAAATTCCTCGGCAAGCCCCGTGAATTCATCAGGGCTCATATGATCTATCAGTTCTTCACCCTCATGCTTCTCCTTGCGAGCCAGATACTCATCGGGATGAAGCGTGAAATAGGCTTCTTCTATACTGGGAACATACAAATCAACGTAGGGAAGTGCCTTCTTGTAAATAGCGCGCCAGTCGGCCTTCCCCGCGGGGGAGTTTGGGTCGGGAAGCGAAATGTCCATCGATGTAGCCACCCCCGCCTCTTTGGCTTTTCGGTAAATTGTCCCAAGCTCGTCTCCGCCGTCCATGTAGAGCGAATCCATGAGTGTTGGATATCCTAGATGAAAGAGACGCGATTTCGCAACCCATTCGAAATCGATATCATCAGCGGTAAATGTGTTGTTTGTGCCGGGCGAATGAAGGAATATTCGGTCGATTCCCTGTGGGGAAAGGACAACCGTGTAGGAGCTGGCCTCTCCCCCGGATATTGCGATACCTTCGGCGTTCCCCTGCTTGTTGAGCAGATCAATTATCGTGGCCCCGATAGCGTCGTCACCCACTTTGGCGACATACCCGACACTCATACCGAAAATTTTCATTGCGATACCGGTATTTGAAACCGCACCGCCGGTACCGAATGTCATATCCCCCATCTTGACCAGAGTGCCGGGTCTAAGGATATCCGAAATTTTCATACTCGGATCATTGTTGAACCGGGGAAGCATGTCAAGACAAATGTGCCCGGCGGCGACTACATCGATGTTCTTTTCCATTGTATATATCCTCTTTGTTCCAGTGGTTGAAGTCTCTACTGAATCCGGTGCTCAACCAACTCAATGATTGTGTCCCGGTGTTTATCCCTGGGAGCATCGGCCCAGAGTGCTTCGAGCATCGGGCGAACGGAGTTCCGGTCGAGCACGGCGGGAAGGGACGATACCCCAATGTCAATTTTCTCCCGAAGAATGTACTTCAGACCGCAGACCGCCCCTTCAGCAAGAATATTCGGAGTGATCTCCGCGTCCAGGGCAAGTCGCATTGTTCCGAAAATTCGGTCGTTATAGGCCAGCTTGCGCTGCGGATCACGACATACCCTGGCAACTTCATCGTTGAGAAACCGATTCGTCATCCGTTCGAGCAAATCCACGGCATACGCACGGTACCCATCGGGGGTGAATAACGGCTCGCCCGTTTTACCGTATTTATGGAGTAAAGCACTGCCAGACTCACTAAGGAATGCTTCACGGCCCAATCCCATCAACTCGGCGTCCCCGGCGATATCGCTCATGACCGGGTACCCCTTCTGAAATGCCATGTATCCAAGCATCGCATGAATAGCATTGTGTCCAAATAGCTTGGCCTCTTCGAAAGGCAGCAGATTCTCCTTGTCCTCGAACACCTCAATGCCTCGTTGGTATCCGGGAAGGTGGACGCGCGATACCAGTATGCGATTGAATTCCTCGACCAGAACCGCGCTCTCCGATCCGGGCGTCATGGGTTCCAGAGAAAGCCGATCTATGACCGACGAGTCTCGGATTACTCCGCTCATCTTTCCAATGACCGTATCGAGTATTTGAAAATTGAGAATCCTGGACTTGTCGGTGAGCCGAAGAATCTCCTCTCTCAGGATATCGGCGGCATAATTGTTATTCTCGGAGGCGTACAGAATCTGCTGCTTGTTCGGATTGAGATTCCGGGCAAGAAGGGAGGTGATTGAGCCCTCACCACCGGCGGAATAGAATGCTACACTTGGAATTGCCGTGGCCAATTCATCGGCGCGCGAGACGGCATCGGCAAGCCTGGTTCGCTCACTTTCCACCCGGGGGTTCAGAATTTCTATATTCGACAGAGTTTTTTTTTCGATCCGGTCCATGTGAGCGATATTCACGACTATCCGATTCTTGTTCCGACGAACCGAATCAACCAGGTCCTCGGCGATTTCCGCAATCGTGTAACGCTCAAAATTGCCGGATTCTTGTGCCTCGAGCAGCATCAATCCAGTCTGAATAGGTCCAAATCCAAACCCGACAAATTCTTTTTTCGACATCAGGCGATATCCTTTCATTTGGTAGTCCGAAAAATATAACTCCATGGACGATGCCTCGCAGGAAGGTCTTCCCGACTTCCCGGGATCACATAATGGCGCCGCATTTAGCCTGTTAAAAAACACAAAAAAGCAAAAAAGTGCAAAATAGATCGAAGTATTGAGTTCTTTCTGCTCGATTTTGTATACATGAGTGCTGGAAGAATGTATATTCATAGGTCTTCCGGCCGGAACCAGCGGGAGGATACAGGCTTCCTCGCGATACCGATTGTTTCGCGAGCAGCCCCGAATGAATGAACGACCGCAACATAAAACGTGCAAAAACATACAGGAGACAGTTTTCATGGCCACTCCGATAGCAATGCCCCGACAAGGGCAATCTGTGGAAAGCTGCGTCATTCTCGAGTGGAATAAGAAAAAGGGAGACACGGTTGCCGAAGGTGACGTGCTGTTTTCTTACGAGACCGACAAAGCTTCCTTTGAGTTCGAATCACCTGTTTCTGGGACCTTGATCGAGATATTCCACGAAGCGGATGAAGATGTGCCTGTTCTGGAGAATGTTGCCGCTGTCGGAGAGCCCGGGGAGAGTGTCGATGAGTTTCGCCCCTCCGGTGCACCGGCGCGGGCAGAAACTGGTGCGCAGTCCGTGCCGCAACCGACCGCGGCACCCGAGCCTTCGCCTGCCGCAGCGGAACCGACCGCCACCACCAAGGCGTCTCCCTCGCAGCCGGGTGCGTCCGGCGAAAATATCGCGGGGATTTCCCCTCGAGCCCGCAACCTGGCTTCCCGCAAAGGAGTCGACCCGGCGGTAACCATTCCTACCGGGCCAAAGGGCCGAATTATCGAACGGGACGTGCGTATGGTGCTTGAGAAGGGGTTGCAGTTCACCAGAACGGCGTATGCAAAAGCCGGGGCGGAAGGGCTTTCAGCGCCCGCGGGAGGAACGGGAATCGGTGGTCGTGTGCGGTCGGCGGATCTGACTGCCAAATCTGAATCATCAACGGCTCAGGCGCAACCGATTGCCGCCGCTGAGGTACCGGATACCTGCACCGACGTAAAACTGACAAACATGCGGAAGATTATTGCCGATCGAATGCATCAATCTCTTCAGCAGTCCGCGCAACTTACAATGAATGCCGGTGCACGAGCCGACGGGCTCGTCGCATATCGCGCCGAGTTGAAGAAATCCGGTGAAATGCTCGGTTTGGCAAATATTACCATTACCGATCTTGTGGCTTTTGCCGTGACACGAGTACTGCCGCGGTTTCCGGAGGTGAATGGTACATTCGACGGTACAACGCTTCGTCGGTATGACCATGTCCATCTGGCGCTTGCCGTGGACACACCGCGTGGACTTATGGTACCGGTCATTCGCTTTGCCGACTTGCTGACGCTCAATGAACTGGCCAAAGCCATGAAACTTATGGCTCAGCAGTGCATGGAAGGCTCAATCAGCCCCGACCACCTGCGAGGAGGAACCATTACGCTGTCCAATCTGGGGGCGTTTGGAATAGAGAGTTTTACACCGGTCCTCAATTCGCCACAGGTAGCCCTGGTCGGGGTGAATACGATTACGCCGAAACCCGCGCCTAAACCCGATGGTGGCTATGAGATCGTGCCGCATATCGGACTCTCTCTCACTATTGACCATCGTGTCGTTGACGGGGCGCCCGGCGCGCGTTTTGTAAATGCTCTCGTTAAGGCGATTGAAAACATCACCTTGACACTTTCACTGTAAGGAGAAGCAATGTACGATCTGATAGTACTCGGAGGCGGTCCTGGCGGGTATTATGCCGGTGAACGGGCCGGCGCAAAAGGACTTGGCGCCGTCGTTGTCGAGAAACGGAATCTGGGAGGAGTTTGTCTCAACGAGGGGTGTATTCCCTCAAAAACCATTCTGCATAGCGCGAAGCTCTACTCACATGCCCGGCATTCCGAAGCATACGGAGTCAAAGCCGAAAACGTGACGTTTGATCTTGCCACGGTAATGAAACGCAAAGACAAGATTATCGACATGCTTCGTCGCGGGATTGCATCGACACTCAAGAAAAACAAGGTAACGGTAGAAAATGGGGCAGGTACCATACTACCGAAGGATGGGGAGACTTTCCGGGTACAGGTTGGTGAAAAAACACTGGAGGGAAAACGTCTTCTTGTCTGCACCGGCTCGGAAGCGATTCGTCCGCCCATACCCGGCGCGGACCAGGATTTTGTTCTTACCAACAGAGAAATCCTTTCAATAGACCACATCCCGGAAAAAATGGTCGTTATCGGCGGTGGGGTAATAGGGCTTGAACTGGCCACGTTCTTCGCCGAGGTCGGCTCCGAAGTCAAAGTGGTTGAGATGCTGCCCACAATAGGCGGCCCTATCGATCCCGAGATCAGCAAAATACTGATGAAAGAGATGGAAAAACGGGGCGTCACTTTCCATCTGGAAGCAAGAGTTACCGGTATCGGTGAAAAAAACGTTACGTTCGAAGCCGACGGAAAGTCGGAGACCGTTCCCGCGGACACGGTACTCTTGAGTGTCGGGCGTCGCGCGGTAACAAAAAATATTGGCTTGGAAAATCTCAACGTCCTGGTTGAACGTGGCGCCGTTGTCACAGACGAACGCGGTCGGACCAACGTGAGTGGTGTATGGGCGTCCGGTGATGTGAACGGTAAGGTTATGCTTGCGCATACCGCTTACCGCGAAACCGATGTGTGCCTCAGCGATATGACCGGCGGGGGGCAGCGTATGCGATATCATACTGTTCCTTCAGTGATCTATACTCATCCGGAGGTGGCCATTGTCGGATACTCCGAACACCAGGCCAAAGAACATGGGTATGATACTGTCACCGCTAAGCTTCCGATGAACTTCAATGGACGCTATCTTGCCGAAAACGAAGGCGGCCGGGGAATATGCAAAGTGGTGGTAGACAGACAATACGGAACGCTCCTTGGGGTCCACATGATCGGGTCTTCCTGCTCGGAGATGATATTCGGTGCCGCCGCCATGATTGAAGATGAGATGCGTGTGCAGGATATAGAAGAGATCGTGTTTCCGCATCCAACGGTATCGGAGATGATAAGAGATACCCTTTTACATGTCAAGTTGTAATACACTGTTGCCGCGATCGGTATTCGCCGGCAAATTTCGAATTATTCACGCGTGTCGATCTATCGTGTTCGGCACGACTAACGAGGAGTGATATACATGCCAAAATCGGTTTTTGTCGATCCGAAGGAAGTCCGGAAGCCTTCGATGATAAAGTTCAAAGATATTCCGGTAAATCAATACAAAAAGACGATGGGTGACGAGGCGAAGAAGTTCAAAAAAGACGAACTTCTCGGCATCTTTCGGGATATGGTCGTGATCCGGGAATTTGAGACCATGCTCAATCTGATCAAAACGACCGGGCAGTACAATGGACTGGAATACAATCATCCCGGCCCGGCACATTTGTCAATTGGGCAGGAGGCTTCGTCGGTCGGCCAGGCATATGATCTTGGCCCCGAAGATTTCATATTTGGCTCACACCGTAGTCATGGCGAGATTTTGGCAAAAGGACTCAGCGCAATCCGTAAGATAGAGGATTCCGGACTCGAGAGCATTATGGAATCCTATTTCAGCGGCCGAATACTCCGCATCGTGGAAAAAGACGGAAAGGGGTCGATGAAAGAGCTGGCCGAACGATTTCTGGTATATGGCGCATTGGCTGAGATCTTTGCGCGGGAAACCGGATTCAATAAAGGACTTGGCGGGTCGATGCATGCGTTTTTCACCCCATTTGGTATTTATCCCAACAACGCTATCGTTGGCGGGTCGGCTGATATTTCAGTTGGCGCGGCGCTCTACAAACGCTGCAATTCCAAACCCGGAATTGTTATATGTAATATCGGTGACGGCGCTCTTGGCTGCGGACCGGTTTGGGAAGCGCTCTGTCTGGCCACTATGGATCAGTATAATAGTCTCTGGGAAGGTGAGCATAAAGGCGGGCTTCCCCTTATTTTCAATTTCATGAACAATCACTATGGTATGGGTGGTCAGACCGGTGGGGAAACGATGGGATATCAGTTTCTGGCACGGCTCGGCGCGGGCGTCAATCCCGATCAGATGCACGCCGAAAGAATCGATGGATACAACCCGTTGGCGGTAATCGATGCGGTCCGCAGAAAGAAAAAATTGCTCGATCAGAAAAAAGGCCCGGTTCTCCTGGATACGGTTACCTATCGATACTCGGGCCATTCGCCATCCGACGCTTCTTCGTACCGCGAAAAAGAGGAAATCGCCGCATGGGAGGCTCAGGATTCAATCGTCGCATTTGGGAATGAACTGACCGACAACAAAATATGTTCCGAATCCGATCTTGAAGCTGTCAACCAAGAAGTCGGAGCGCTGATTTATCGTTCCATGCAACTGGCTATCGATGAGAAAACATCACCGCATATGAATGCAATTGGGGATACTAACGCGATTGGGGGCGTGATGTTCTCCAACGGTTATGTCGAAAAGCTCGATGATCGCGCCCCCGAGGTATTGATGCCGAAAGAAGAAAATCCGCGTGTCAAACAGATCGCCCGAAGAAGCCGAAAAGGACTGGATGAAAATGGAAAACCTCTGGCAAAAGGAAAGGCGGTTCAATTTCGTGATGCCTTGTTTGAAGCGGTGTTGGATGGGTTCTATACAGATCCCACTCTGATTGCATACGGGGAAGAGAACCGGGACTGGGGAGGAGCCTTTGCGGTTTATCGTGGGCTTACCGAAGCGCTTCCATATCATCGGTTGTTCAACAGTCCGATCTCCGAAGGTGCTATATGTGGATCGGCAACCGGGTATGCCTTATGCGGCGGACGGGTGATCGCGGAACTAATGTACTGCGACTTCCTGGGGCGGGCCGGCGATGAAGTGTTCAACCAGTTGTCGAAATGGCAGGCCATGAGTGCGGGGCTGCTCAAGGCACCGGCGATTATCCGCGTTTCGGTCGGTTCGAAGTACGGTGCCCAGCACTCACAGGACTGGACCAGTCTTGTTGCACACATTCCGGGGCTGAAAGTGTGTTTTCCGGTAACTCCGTATGATGCAAAAGGTCTGATGAACGCCGCGCTTCGAGGGACCGATCCGGTGATCTTTTTCGAATCACAAAGAACCTATGATTTCGGCGAGTTGTTCCGCCCCGAGGGAGTGCCCGAGGGTTTCTACGAAATTCCGATCGGGGAGCCGGATATCAAACGTGCCGGCAAAGATGTGACGATCATTACGATTGGTGCAACTCTTTACACGGCGGTGAAAGCGGCCGATACTCTGAAAGAAAAACACGGGATGGAGGCCGAACTGGTGGATATCCGTTCACTGGTGCCGCTCAACTACGAACCGATCATCGAATCGGTCAAGAAAACCGGGCGGGTAGTTCTTGCTTCTGATGCATGTCAGCGCGGCTCATTTTTAAATGATATTGCTCAGAATATCTCCGAGCTGGCATTCGATTACCTCGATGCACCGCCGGCAGTTGTCGGCTCACGAAACTGGATTACTCCGGCGCATGAACTCGAGAGTGCCTTTTTCCCGCAACCTTACTGGATTATCGATACGATCCACGAAAGAATTGTTCCACTTCCGGGGCATACACCGGCCTGCAATTTCGGGGATCTGGAGAAATTGCGCTTGAGCCGACAGGGTATCTGACGCATAAATCGGACTCGGATTCGGTGTCGGAATCGAATCCGAGCATTTGCTCTGCTGCCGAGAAATCGGTGCGGATTTCGATTAGCAGAGGAGGGGCGAGACTACTTCGCGGCGGTCAGGGTATCACCCACAAACCGCACAGTCCCTCTATCGAATTTCCACACCTGAGAGTCCTCTGAAGCCGTATCTACCGATATCGGTTCACCCCAGGCCATTTTTACTTGTTCCTTGGTCATGCCGGTCATGACCCTGTGGGCGTCGATGGAGGTCCAGATTTCATCGGGCCAGTCTTCTGCCTTTCGGGGATCGTCTTCGAGCACATCCTCCTCCCAAGGAAGGCCTTCGGTGCGCTTGCTTTCAAGGACATTGGTCCAACTGAAGTGGATCGGTATTATTCCGCTGGGTCCGGTAGGAGATTCGACTTCGAGCCATATCGGCTTAGGGGGAAGCGGGATCATTCCCCAGTGGACGTCCACCACCAGCAGGGGGGCGGAGATCGATACCCCCATGCTTGAGAACTTTGCTTCGGAGGAGTCGTAACGATCGAGGATCCTTCGTCGGGAATAGATCGTATCACCCAGCCAGTAGTCTCGGGCGTGGGCCAGGTCGGAGGCTAATGCGATGCCTTCGATGGTTCCGTTTGAGGTCTTCCCATAGACTACCGAGGGCTCAACTGAAGGGGAATCGACCTGAAATGACAGGAGGTATTCGCCGTCCGACTGAGGAGTTGCGGTCAGGGCGGTGATTCGGGCGAGTTTGTACCGGTCGTATTTCAGCCGGTGATTCTTGAGAACGGCGGTGGTGTCCGCTGGCTGAGTTTCTTCATCCAGAAGCGGGGTGTCATACAGGTGATACCCGAATTTTTGGAACATCCGGCCCTTCGGCACAAGCACAAAAGTATTGCCCGGCCAGTCTTCAATGGGAATAGCTTTCGTTTTCTCGATAAGAGTTCCCCGCCGGATTTCCGATGAGTCGACTTCGGGCTCCACCGCGGGCGCGGTTTGGGTTGTATCCTCGGCAAGTTCCTCCGCTGTTTGTGTCTCTCGGTGAACCGCCGGAGGACTGCACATGATACTGATACAGCTAAGGCTGATCCAGAGAAGATCCCGTTTTTTCATAATTGATGATTAATCCTTTCTACAAGCATTAGAGAGGGAATGAGGCTGAACCTGAACGGTCACTGAGCGGCGCCGAAGCCCGCTCAAGTTTCGCCGGGTGACCACCCGAGATCTTTCAGAATTGTATAATGTAGTCTTTAGTCGTAAAAAATGCATAAATGGTTCGTCGGTTTGTCGGATACATGTAAAACCATCCGTCTGTTTGATCCATTTTGCTTCGCAGGCAACGGCTTTGTCATGCGGGAAGCAAATTTCGGCCCGTGGAGAAATAGTTCATCCTGTTGTCTGGAGGAATGAAGGAAAGCGAAACTCTAAAGTCCGAAAACTGGATTAAATGAATGCATGGCGGGGTAAATGCATCTATGCGTGGTAAGGCAGGAGCAGGGCAGCAATCTTACCAAATGCGGTGGGTTAACCCGGAGGCGGTGTCGGACCGCCCCCGGAATTCCTTTATCTCTTTTCAATTGTCAATTGCCGCCAACGGTAGAGATTTATGCCGGGGGCACGCATTTCTTTCCCCAGTTCTCTCCCCAGCAGATTAATTGATCCCCGTTGCAACCGATCGGTGCGAACAGAGACGTGGGGCGAGTGGTGTTGAACACTACTCCCATTTGCTGGTATCGTCTCCATTTTGGTGAAAAGACAGAATAGAGAGTCATCGTGCATCTCGATGATCGTGGCCTTAGTTGCTCCGCCGCACAAAACCCAGTTATGCGAAAGGTAGTAGTCCATATCAGTTGTGTCAACCTGGCCGGCAGGCAAAAACGTGTATTTCTTGCTTGCCTCAACGAATAATGGCCAATAGTGCTGGAACTCGCTGTCATTTACCGAGCCATTTAGAGGAGCATTATAGATGAAGTCGGCGCAGATATTCAGGGTATCGTCAAGATCCACCGACCAGAAATCTCTGCAAGCGGATTCATAAAGGGCAGTTGAATCCCCCAGTTGGCCCTCTATTTTCGGGTAGCCCTCACAGGTGAAGGGTGGGGGCAAGCACTCTACTTCAGCCAGAAGCTTACAGGTAAAAACTGTTGCACAGAGAGCAATGACGATTGATTTTTTGTGGATCGTAAGTCTCATAATGGACTCCATAGTTTGAATGGCGTTCACGGGGAAGGGAGATTATTATCCCACCCCCATACAGATTCTACTTAATGTTGAATGGTATGGTCTCGCACCCACTCCCAGCCGACGGCATAATAGATATGCGGTGAGATCGCGTCCGCTTGCAAGGTGAAAGGCCAAACGCGGATGAAGAAGTCAAGAGTCTGACCGGGAGTTAGTGCTGAGTTGGGGATATCCGCGGCCTCAACATTACTATCCCATGTCCCCCAATTAATATTATTTCCCTTGGTGGGGCAGCCGTGGCTTGGAATGACAATATCAAGGTCGGCCAGGCTGTTGGTAAAAGAGTTCATGCTGGGCGAACCATCCCACAATGCAACTATGCGCAGATGTTTCCCACTGGGTAGCGTAGACGGTACGCTGATTTTGAAGTGGAGATCCTGGTTTGCAGTGTCTGGAGACAATACCGTAGCGCACAAGCCTGTTTCGACAGGGTTTGTGTGCCCGGGCCACACTGCGACGTGGTTCTTTGCAAACTTCACGGCATCAACGCCTGCCAGCGTACCGGTTCCATCAATGCCGTCGCTGACCGGATCAAAATGGCCACCATGCTCATTGTGTGCCGTTAGTATCATAGCGCACCGGACCTTCTCCGGCCAGATTTCCATTCGACTGTCACTGCTGATAATGCAGGCTGCCAGACCGTTAGCGGCGGGAGCGCTAAAACTTGTTCCAGCGCATCCCCCCCCCAAGTGCTCGTTGTATCCAGGCTTGTAAGAGAGCAGTATCCCGGCTTCACGAGCCCGATCGTCCTGCACGCAGCAAGTATTGTAATACGGTGTGATCCCTGCTGCGACGACGTGCGGCAATTCCCAGTCACCTCGATTGTTTGTACCGCCTGCGCAGGAACTGAAGTCAACACCTGCAGTGATCGTATGCCCGGAATAGCCTGCAGGGTTTCTTGTTTGCGTCCATCCACCCGTGCATGTGTCTTTGGCGATGCCACATGCGGATAATCCGGTCAGCCAAGGCATTACGAAGGTCCATTCGGAGTAGTCCATGACGTTGCCCACAGAGAGAGCGTTGAAGGACAGATTGCTCGGCTCATAACTATGCCCACGGTTCGCGGTTGGCACCACGATGACCGGATAGGGATAACGGTAAGCCCACATGTCTACGGCACGAGCCCTTGAGCTGGTCCAGGAGCCACCTCCAGTCGTGCTTCTACTGATTGTATGGATATTGTTGTCAATAATCCAAGTGCTGTCACTGAAACCGTAGCTATAATCATTGTAGTAATGCAGCGTGGCCTGCGGTGCGGTGTTGCGCAGGATGCCGAAGGTGGCATGACAGTGACCGACGGTCGTATCCCCAGATACAATCCCGAGATCATATCCTGTGTCAATGCTGCCAAACTGGTATCCGTCAGAGTCGAGTAAACTTACGTATTCGGGACTCAAATCAGCAAATTCTGCCGTTGCGGCATTGACTCCTTGACCCAGACTTGTCATCTGCCCGCTGTATTCCTCATTGTAGGCGGAAAAGGCAAATGTGTTTATGTCCCTGTTATTGCCGACTTCTCCACAGCTCCCCCCAGGGGCCATACACACCTCGGGTTCTTCCCACTCTTCGATTACCGCGACCGTACCCTTTTTGGCAAGCTTCAGAATGTCACCTTTTGACAGAGAATAGACACCCTGCGAAGGACGCGATCGCTTTGCCTTCTTCGCCTTTTGGATGAGGGCCTCGGCTCTAAGCAACGCATGGGCGGCACGCTTGCGTCTATTCATTTCCTTCATGCTTCTGAGAGCGTGTGATTTGAGTTCCTCCTTGCTGTGCTTTGTTTTGTCCAAAGCCCATACATAACCGCTCACATCCCAAGCTGGTTCGATATAGACATCCAATAACTCAGTATCCGAGGCAGATTCAAGCCGCTGCTTCAATTCTGGTGCGATTGAACCCCACTTTTCGCGGTAGGCTTTTTCGTTTCTTCTCTTCATGGCTCCAATATCCGAGTAGGATTGAATCTTGCCGCAGTCGGATTTGATCCACATTTCACCTGTGCGATGATCTGTGTATTTGCGAACCAGGAAAGTCTCTGTCGGGAAGGCTGCTTGAAAGGTCATCTGGGTGGCGGATGAGGCGATGCCATCGCTAGGCTCGCCGGCTTCGGCTATCGCACACACACACACACACACAGAATTGTTGCGGTGCATTTTTTTACAAATGTTTTGGACTTGGTACGCAGTGAATTGACCAGCAAGCCCAATCCATTCGGTACGCGGACTCGATTCATGCTTAACTCCTCATTTTGAGATTATTAAAAAAAGGAAGATTGCCCCAAAGGCACTCATAGAATTTGAATAACTGTTGTTATGTGAAATATCCAGTATACACCATGACACTCTGAAGCAATATATCGTTTCGGTGGCGAAAACGCCCTCACATTAAACATTAACCGTTTTCTCGCAGAAAACAGCGCGCTTTGAGTCTGCCGATCGTGGTAAGCATGGCCTAATTCGAGCGATCCTGAGCGAGGAAAGCGCGTACTATGCAAAAACTATAATTCAGATTGCGGTGAGGCCGCATACTCCTCACGGAGGAGAACGGAGGGGCAACATCATGAGCCGATCCCGCGCTGCTTTATTGCACATTCCGTATCGATAATCGATAATCTATAATTTATGCTCCGACAATGCAATCCCGGGCCGGCGGCCCGGCTTCCTTTCTACCTCGGCAAAAGGGTTTCGTGGTTTTCGAAGGAAATCGTGGAGCCCTGACCCTCGGGGACAGAGTTGGTGAAAATGGTACATGGTTTGCTGGAAAGTATTCGCCCGCTTTCGGCAGAACCAGCAATTAGTCGTGATTAACGAAAGATTCCCTGCTACCGGAAGTTTACTCGTGATTCAACCCGGGTTTCGCGGCTAAGTAGTGTCTGCCCGAAAACCCTCGAAAACGGCCACCGAGTCCCGATTTCATTCGGGAAGGTGCCCGTTTTCGGCCCGAAACGGGGAGTTCATCTTCCCGAAGTTAATTCGGGACTCGATGACCGGGTAGTTTTCGGACAGACACTAAGTAAGAGAATTATACCCGGATTTTGTTCGGGATTACGCACCTCACCGCGTTCATGAATTAAAAAAAAATTGAATTCCGGAAAAATAAATGGTATTTTATATTCGAAGACTTGACATCAAATGGTGCGGGACACCATATTATTTGTTGATAGTCTCCTGTGCGGGTGGCTGTCGATATGAGCACCCTATTGAGAAACCTCTCATTCCCGAATCAATCCATTTAGTTTCGAACCCGGTCACTAATAGGCTGAGATCCGGATTCAGACTTCAAACCGAGTCTGAGACCGCCGGGCGCTTCAAAAAGCGGTTTCCCGGTATAGATGAAAACGCCTTTTTTCAGTTACGAATTGAAATACGCGATTTCGAGAATTACGCTTCCGGACGGGGATGTCACCCGTCTCGGGTTATGATTTTGTGATAATGAAACCAGCATCCGAACCGAATGGTTCCCTTGTGCGAAACCAAATTGGACCCGTTTGGCGACAGAATTTCTAGAGCGATACCGTTTCACTTTCGGTCCGCATTTCCGCGGGTTGTCTTCGCTACTCGAGTTCTCATGGTTCATTCGATCGGATTATTTCGACTTGGATAATACCTTTCCTACTTTTTTTCCCTCCAGTTCTAAACCAGGGGTATGAGGATGAATGTTGTAGATCTGAAATCCCATTCCATGACTGAGCTTAACGAGCTCGCCGGCCAGTTCAAAATTGGTGAACACCGCCACCTCAATAAACAGGAGCTCATATTTAAGCTTCTGGAAGCGCAGGCTGCAAAGAATGGACAAATGTTTGCCGAGGGCGTTTTGGAGATTATGCCGGATGGTTTCGGCTTTCTTCGCTCTCCCATGAATAGCTATCTCAGCGGACCGGACGACATCTATGTTTCGCCCTCGCAGATTAAACGGTTCCATCTTCGAACCGGCGATACTGTTTCCGGGCAGGTCCGACCACCAAAGGATTCCGAGCGATATTTCGCTCTGCTCCGAGTTGAGATGATCAACTACGAGGATCCTGAAGAGTGTAAGAAGAAAATCAATTTCGACGACCTTACCCCATATTTCCCGACCGAACGATTCAATCTTGAGTACCATCCTAAAGAGGTGTCATCGAGAATAATGAATCTGTTCACGCCGACGGGTAAGGGGCAGCGAGGATTGGTCGTAGCCCCGCCTCGAACAGGTAAAACCGTTCTGCTCAAGAATCTGGCCAATGCAATTTTGCACAATCACCCGGAAGTGATCCTCATTGTGCTTCTGATCGACGAGCGTCCTGAAGAAGTCACCGACATGAAGCGGTCGGTAAAGGCAGAGATTGTCAGTTCCACTTTCGATGAGCCGGCCGAGCGCCATGTCGTGGTAGCTGAAATGGTAATTGAACGGGCAAAGCGTCTGGTCGAACACAATCGCGATGTTGTCATTCTTCTGGATAGCATTACTCGTCTGGCGCGAGCGCACAACACCGTGGCTCCTCATTCGGGACGTATTCTCTCCGGTGGTGTGGATTCGCAGGCGCTCTACAAACCCAAGCGTTTTTTCGGCGCGGCACGAAATATCGACAGCGGCGGTAGTCTCACTATCGTTGCAACTGCCCTGATAGACACGGGAAGTCGTATGGATGAAGTCATTTTCGAGGAATTCAAGGGCACCGGCAATATGGAAATGGTTCTCGACAGAAAAATCGCCGATCGACGAATCTTCCCCGCCCTCGACCTGATGAAATCCGGAACCCGAAGAGAAGAACTGTTGCTGAGCAAGGAGGAACTCAACCGGATGTGGATATTGAGAAAATTCCTTGCTTCCACCGCACGGGCTCCGATTGAAATGATGGAATTCATGGCCGACAAAATCGGTAACACCAAGAGCAATGCGGAATTTCTCGATTCGATGAACAGCTAAACGGGGGAATGCATGCGTATTGCCGTGCTCGGGTGTGGAAATATGGGGCGAGCGATCATCTCGGGGCTCCGTGACAAGGAGGATGATCGAACCTTGCTGCGGATCCTGACCCACGATACTCGTGCCGATCTTCGGGCCCAAACAGAAGCATGGGGTGAGGCGGTGGAGCCGTCGGAGTGGTTTACGGAGGGTAACTTGCCCGACGTAATACTCATCGCGGTCAAACCGGGGGACCTTAGCTCCGCTCTGTCGGTATTTCAACCGATTTCATCGGCTCTCCGAAAAAAGCCCCTCTGGATGTCGATCGCGGCGGGAGTCGGGATCGATACCCTTTCGTCCATGCTGGGAGAGGGGGCGCGTGTCTGCAGAGTGATGCCGAACACCCCGGCACTGATTGGGGAAGGAGTCTCGGCATATGCACTCAATTACCTCTGTACCGAGAATGATGCGGAATCGGTCCGATACATACTGGAGAGTTGTGGAAGTGCCGTAGCGGTTCCCGAGAAACACCTGGATGCCGTTACCGGCCTTTCGGGCAGCGGTCCCGCTTACGTGTATCTATTCATCGAGGCCCTGATCGAAGGTGGCGTTACCGCGGGGCTTCCATACGACATTGCCAGGGAATGCGCAGTCAAAACCGTGATAGGTGCGGCGCGGTTGGTTGATACTTCTCAGGAGTCTCCCGCCGTACTCAAATCACGAGTCATGTCGCCCGGAGGGACAACCGCGGCCGGCCTGCTCGCCCTTGAAAAGGCGGCGGTGCGTCACGGGGTAATCAGAGCCGTTTGTGATGCCACGGCCCGGTCCAAAGAACTCGGAACAGAAGAATCCGGTTAGTACCTCGGAAAAATGCCCGGTCGGGGGAAACCATGATTTGCGGGAGGACCCCTTAATTAGTGCTTGTCCGAAAAGTCCCTAAAACGGACGCTGAGCCTGTCGAAGC
>CAYFVL010000070.1:0-22043 GCA_964346405.1 uncultured Fibrobacterota bacterium | reverse complement strand
ATCTCGCACAACATCTTACGCATAATGCTCGTTCTCGACTGCGAAACCTGGGCTAACGGAAACGATGTATTGAGGACGGATAGTTTTCCGTCCGTTTTCTTTTCTCCTCCCATTTTTCCGGCCAGGCAAATTCGTACCGAATTTATATTGATATCCCACCGGCCGACAGTTTGAGCGGCCGGACCTCAATGGCGGCGCATTGCCGGCCACAGGGTTCACTGTGAAGGTTCCGGCGGATTGTTACGACCGAAGTCGCGAGCTGGACGTTAGATGAAGCCTCGATAGCCGGATGATATGTGGGTAATCGGTGCGCCGACGCCGGACTTCTTTAGAATTCGGAGAATACGAATGGAAATATTTGTACCCGGCAGAGTATGCCTCTTTGGAGAACACTCAGACTGGGCCGGTCAGTATCGCCGGATAAATGCCGAGATAGATAAGGGCTTTACCATAATAGCCGGTACCAACCAGGGCCTCTACGCAACGGTGAAGCCTCACCCCACAAAGCTGATCTTCAGAGCATCACTGGAGACCGGAGAGCGCCCGGAACCAATCGAAATACCGATGGAACGCCGGGCATTGCTCGAGTTGGCTCAGCAGGGAGGTTTCGGGAGCTATGCGGCCGGAGTTGCCTACCAGGTACTAACCCATTATCGTGTGCGTGGTCTGGAGATCGATAATTATCGAACCGATCTTCCGGTAAAAAAGGGTCTCTCATCAAGTGCAGCCGTCTGCGTGATGGTCGCCCGAGCCTTCAACCGGGTCTACGATCTCAAAATGACTGTACGCGGGGAAATGGAGTATGCCTATCTTGGGGAAATAACTACTCCATCTCGCTGCGGTCGAATGGACCAAGGTTGCGCGTTTGGGAACAGAGCCATTCTCATGACATTCGACGGCGAACAATCCGATGTGCGGGAGGTAAACGTCGGCAGAGACCTGTACTTCGTGCTGGTCGACCTTTGTGCGGCTAAGGACACAAAGGAGATCCTGGCAAAACTCAATCGTTGCTATCCGTTTGCGGAAGACGAACTGCAGCAAGGAGTACAAAAACTCCTGGGGCCAATTTTTGCCGACATCAGCATCAAGGCCGCGGCTGCGTTGAAGCGTGGCGATGCCGAAGAGGTGGGCAGACTTATGACCATCGCTCAACGAGAATTCGATCGATACGCGATACCGGCATGCCCGTCACAACTGACCGCTCCGGTTCTACACAAGGTCCTCTCGTACGAACCGATACAGGAATATGTTCTCGGCGGAAAAGGAGTCGGCTCTCAGGGAGACGGTACGGCTCAGTTTATCGTCCGGAACGAACAGGACCAGAGAAAAGTTATGGAGATTCTCGAACGTGATCTCAACGTACAGTGTCTGGACCTGACTCTTAAAGCGGGCACTCGGGTTCGAAAAGCAGTCATTCCCGCCGCGGGTTTCAGCACCAGACATTTCCCCGCCTCCAAGGCGCTCAAAAAAGAACTATTTCCTGTTATATGCAAGGACGGGCGCGCCAAGCCGATAATTATGGCTATAGTCGAAGAAGCCGTCAATGCGGGAATCGAGCAAGTCGCGATTATCGTCCAACCCGGTGACCAAAAGATCTTTGAGGAGTTCTTCTGTACTCCGCCGGCAATCGAGAATTACAACAAACTTTCGACTCAGGATCGCAAATACAGCCAGTACCTTCAGGAGCTTGGCCATCGCGTAACATTCATTACCCAGGAGCGGCAGGACGGCTTCGGAGATGCAGTGTTTCAGACTCGTGAATGGGTCGGCGACGAACCCTTCATGCTCCTGCTCGGAGATCATCTGTATGCGGCCGAATCGGGGGCGGATTCCTGCGCTCGGCAGGTTCTTGATACATATGAAAGATTCGGGGAAAGTATTGTGGGTCTGAAAGCGACTCCCGAAAATATGGTCCATAACTTCGGATGCGTAAACGGAATCTGGAGAGATGAAGGTTACCTGTTGTCCACGACTGAAATATGCGAAAAGCCCGACATGGAATATGCTCGCCGACATCTGAACGTGGAAGGTCTTCCCGCGGATCAGTATTTGACCGTTTTTGGGATTTATGTTTTGAAACCTGAGATTTTCGAATACCTCGGTGAAGCAATCGGTCAAAACCTGCGGGAACACGGGGAATTTCAACTTACCCCCAGTCTGGATAGAATGCGTCAGGAAAACGGGCTTGCCGGATGTGTTGTAAAGGGACGACGTTTTGACATTGGAACACCCGAGGCCTATTGCGAAACGTTGAGTCTCTTCAGGGAAACATAATCCAGGGAACCGGAGTTCTTCGTTTTCAGGCCCGGTAGGGCCGGCACGTAGACAAAATCCAACAAGACGCCCCTGATGAGCCCCATTAGTTTAGCCCGGGTTTCGCAGCCGAGGCGATGCCCCGAGCGGAGCCGAGGGGCGGTGTCCCGAGCGGAGCGCCGTATTGCGCTGCACTGAGCGGTGTCGAAGTGAGCGAAGCCGAAATGCCGAGGGATAGTGCATTATGCGTAAAATGTCGTGTGAGATTGCCTTACGAAAAGCGCGGGGGTATCCGGGGAGATACCTAGAGTCCCGCCAGGCGGGACCGTGAGTTGATTGCGAAACTTGGGCTAAGACTGCTTCCATAACTCGATAGAACCGATCACGTACTGATCCCCGTTGTATTCTACTGTCTGCCCCGGTTTTCCTCGCAGTAATCCATTGGCCGCGGGGGCCGTGTACGACAGTATTCCCTCATTGGGATTGGAATCCCAGGGACCGAGAATGGTCAACGTTTGATTCGTCCCGTCGCCGCCCCTGGACTGCAGTATCACCCGCGTTCCGATCGATACGCAAGACGTATCCACGGTCGATGGCTCAATGATGCGCGCCTGTTCCAGTTGATCCTGAAGAGTTTTCGCCCGAGAGGACAGAAACTCCTGTCGGGAACGTGCCGCGTGGTATTCGAAGTTTTCCTTCAGGTCCCCAAAGGACTTCGCCCTTCGCAGCTCTTCGGTATTGTGCGGGATGTCCACTTTGATAAGTTTCATGAACTCTTCTTTTTTCGCCTCAAGCGCCTCGGCAGAGACAAAGAAGGTTGTCTCTTCTTTTTTGTTCAGGTCAGGAAATCGTGCAAGGGTATCTTCACGGATCCATTGTCGCCGGTAATCTTCAAGGGTCGAGTCCCGGTCAAGAGCCGTCAGAAGCGCATTCGCGTCATTTGCTTCAAGGCTTCCCAACCCAACTGAAAATGCTCCACCCTGATCGAATTGCTTTTTCAGTATGGCATGGTGTTCTTTCATGGAGGTCTCCGAGAGGGCGCCTATCATCGCCTGCATAAAGCCCCAGTCGGCAAGCTTTTTCAGTTCATCTCGCTGGGGTAACTCTCTGCATAACCAGACGTAAAAATGTGGCAATTCGGTCGGATTATTGAGAGTGGTCCGAACAAGTCGGACGAACTTTTCCGAATCCCTTTCATGGAGGGAATCATACAGAAAGCTCATCATCTGCGTATCGCTTTCGCGGCCAAGAAGATCAAGGTACAAATTTTCCCAATCGTCACGGTGTTCTCTGATCAGAGCAGCGGCCTTCCGACGGGTTGCTTTGTTTCCCATCCGTTCGATGATCACGTTAATGTCCGGTCTCTGAATCATCGAAGAGATTTCTTCACGCACTTTTTTCGAATCATCGAGTGACAGTTTCTCTATGGTCAGGAGAATATCCATCACCGACGCCGGGCTTTTCTCCTTAACCGGCTCAATCAATTTTAAAAGTTCGTCCGCCATTGCCCCTGCCACTCGAGTAGAGCGACTTCCCTGTTTCCGCGCCAGATCGATCTTCGCGTTAAGATCGCCTTTCCGGAACTCTTCGAGAACCGTATCATCGGCAGCATCCGCCGTTTCGTTCCAGGTACATGTTGGTCGGCTTCCCGCCGAAACAGTAAGTCGGGGATCCTGCTTCGCCTTGTTCCACCATGTGCTCCATCGATTCGGCATAATTATGCCGGAAAACATCTCCTTGACTTCAGTGGAGCCAAGCGGTCGCTTTACACTCGTGAACAGTCGACTCAACGCTTCGCCCGGGTCATCTTTCGACAGTTTTTTGAGACTCTCGGGGTCTTCGAGCTTCTGCAGAAGAAAATGGCCGGGCGGAAGTATCTCCAGAAGCCGACCGGCTTCATCGAAGCGGAAAGACATAAGTTCCTTACCAAAGGACACCTTGATTTTTTTCAAACCGAGATTCGTTTCGACAATTCGACCGACCCCCTTTACCTGCATGTTCACTCCGGTGCCGACCGAATAAGAAAGCAACTGTTCGGCAGCCTCGAGCGCCGATAACGGGTTATCGCTTTTCGCGGCATTCACTTCCCTGAGTACGACGTTTAACTCTTCGCCGGCTCCGTGAAATTCACGAAGGCGCTCAATGACCCGATCGCGGGCACGTTTGAAATCGGGCCAAAGAACCAGCAATCCGATGAGCAGTTCATCATATGTATTTTTTTGATCCTCGGGAAACGAATCGAATAGAAGCTGAACGAGAACTTCCGCCCGTTTCTTTTCATCTTTCCGGACAAGCGCTGCAAATACGGGAAGAAAAAACTCCAGGTCAGTCGGATCCGATTCCATCCGACTCATCCACATATCTTCCAAAGCGTCCAGATTGCCCCCGTCAATGAGCGCTCGTGCTTCGATCGGAGCTTGTCCCCAGTGCCATTTTTTCTTCTTGCGTCCCAGCAGAACAGCCGTTCTGTTTTCCACCATGCGAATATCGCCCTCCCAAAAAGCAGCTCGTTTAGTAATGTTTCCAGAGGAACCGAGTATCATCGCGCCGTAAGTGGCTTTTCGTGGTTCGGTTCACCAGACGGTCTGCAAAAAAGGCGCGATGAAAGCCACTTGTGCTCTACATCACGCCCGAAAAATACGATCACAACCAACCATCGGTCGGTTAATCCATATAGTATTCATCAATTTTACTATCTATGTCGGCTTCACGCTTGTAGTCCAGATACCAGTCATAGTAGGCTTTCTGACGAGCAGCGGAAGCCAGGGATGTACGAATGGTATTGATTGCCGGTGAACCCCATGGGATAGAGTCGACACTGTCTTTCCACAAAGGACTAACCACGTAGAAATCACCCTGATTGGACTTGAAGACCTCGCTCCTGTTTCCTACTTGCGTTCCAAATGCCGCGTTGGTAACCAGTCCCCCCGATCCAACACCCGAAACAAAATCACGACGTGTGACCGTGTCGCTTACCCCGGCAGTCAACAAAGAATCGTCCTGGGCTATGGCGGTAAGGTTCTGTTCGCCGGATGCTTTCTCCTGTGCGCTTTTCAGATAATTCAGCGCTTTTTCCCTGCGAAGGGAATCCAGGAGCGTTGTGGTAACCTGCCCCTGAACCTCTTCAAAAGGCAGCACGCCTTCGGGCACAACCCGCTTTCGCAACAACAGAAAATAAGCATCGGAAGTCTGCAATCTATCGGACTTCTTATCTACCTGCTCGGTAAAAGCAAAAAAGGCTGCGCCGGGAAGATACCCTATCTTGGATATCATTTCGCCTTTTGCGAACAAGCCGGTCGAATCAAAATTGAATTTTTCGAGAGCCAACTCTACGCCATTCTCATCGATATAGTCCTGAATGCTGTCGATCACCATTTCCAGGCTATCAAGGGTCTCGACCGTAGGCTGAATATTTCTAAGAATATGACGAGCATTTATCTGCTTTTCTCCATCCACTTCTCTGCGCCCAAGAACCTGAATAAGATGAAGTCCAAACTGGGTGCGAACGGGATCGGAGATTTCACCAGAGTCGAGGTTGAACGCAACCTCTTCGAACTGAGGAACCATTGTGCCTTTTCCGAACCATCCGAGTTCACCGCCCCTCTGTGCCGACCCTTCGTCGTCGGATTCAATTTGTGCCTCTTCCGCAAAGGTAGACTCACCCGACTGAATTCGTTCTTTAATACTGAGTAATTCATTGCGGTATGTCTCAACATCCTCTTCGGTAGCCTCTTTCTCATACTTGAGAAAGTAGAGTTCTGCCTGAGTACCTTCGAAAAAGGAATTGCGATTGGCGTTATAGTAGTCACGAGCCATATCGACGGTTACCCTGGCGGAATCTACGGGGAAAGACCACTTTCCCGCTTTCAGATACTCGTATACGATTTTTTCGTTCCTGATTCGGTACTCGCGTGCGATCTCGGATTTTGATGGGATCCGCCCCGCCTCGAGAAACTGCTGTATCCTCTGTGCGGGAATCACATACTCTCTGGCATGCACCTCGAGCGGCACGAGTTGCGCGACATCCGGAGAATTGAGGAACTGTATGTATTTCGTCGTGTCGAATACACTGTCGATTTGGAATGCCGGATGCGAAACCAGTTCCGGCGGCGGGTTCTGTTTCAGATACTGAAATATCTCTTCAACCGATGCACTTAACGACATTTCTTCAAACGCCTTCGCCATAAGTATTCGGTTGACCTGAGTCTCAAACACCTGCTTAGGCACCATGCGATACTGGTATGGCGGAATTTCACCTTGCGCCGACTGCTGCATTCTGTCGCGTTCGGCCTGCACGGCTCGATCGAATTCCCTCAGGGCAATCTTTTCACCCTCGACCCTTGCCACGACCTGCTCACGAGGACCGCCGCCCCCCCCCATTCCCCAACTCAGGAAAATGGTTCCTCCGACAAAAGCTATCAGTACAATTATGATTATGGTAGGCGCTATTTCGCGCATTCGGCTAATCATCGCGACTCCAATAGTATCAATGTAGGTTTATATTTTCTCATTACCGACTTGCTGCTTCCTTCGGGGGAGTCAGCAACGATGTATACGCTTTCTCATCGGTCAGCAGGGAAACCGCTCTTTTTACCTGCGGGTCCGCCGCCAGACGGGTTCTGTAGACAATAGAATTGTCCTGACCGAGTTCCCGTACAAGAAGCGCTTCCTTTATTCCTTCTTTTATTTCTTCGGTACTGTTCAGGAACTCACGTCGGCCCTCGACCTCAAGGAGTGAGTCCACGACCGAGACAACCGATTGCAGCTTCTCTTTTTCACCGGATTGCCAATCCGGGATTTCGGACTGTACAATTTTCGACGCCGAATCGGCTGTCGTATCGGGAACGAGCCCTATTCGCTGTTTGAATTCGTCGAATTTAATTCCGGCAAAACGCTTGAATGAATAGTCTATGGTGTCAAGAAAAACCATGAATTCATTCATCACCTGTTCATCAACAACAAAATCGGCCCCGACCGAAGTATTGCGATCCTGTAGTTTAGGATAGATGTTTGTGGCAAATTTGAAGAAGGCGTCTTTCAGGAGCAGGGATCGCATCACCGGCCCCAGCATTTCGCCTTCGACCACTGTGTCGGGAACAATGCCACCACCGCCCACAACCACTCGTCCATTCTGGGTCCGATATTCCGGCAGGGCATCGACCGAGGACTCGGTGCTGTCGTCGGACTCGCCATTCTCCGTTTCCGTGCCTTCACCCTCTTCTTCGTCATCGTTCTTGAAATGCGTTTCGCTGTAGTTGTCGGGTCGATTTATGCAACGTCCCGACGGAGTATAATAATAGGCAGTGGTGAGCTTCAGATGATGATCGCTGTCGAGGGGAAGGATGCTCTGAACCGACCCTTTTCCAAAGGTAGTGTCTCCAAGAACAATGCCGCGATCCCAGTCCTGAATAGCCCCCGCCACAATCTCAGACGCGCTCGCACTGGCGGCGTCAACGAGGACCACCAGCGGTATGTCTTCGGGCAAAACGGCATCAGTGGACGACAAATACTCTTTATTCTGTCCTCGAATACGGCCACGGGTTGAGACCACCAAGGCTCTTTTCCGCAGAAATTTTTCCGCAACTTCACGTGCTTGCGGAAGGAGTCCGCCGGGATTACGACGTAAATCGAAGACCATCCCCTTAATGCCTTTATTGATAAGCTCTTTGATTGCCGCCTCAACGTTCTCACCGGCATCCTGAGAAAAGGTAACCAACCGAATATAGCCGATGTCGTTATCGATAACTCCTGAAAAAGGTACGGAGTTGATAGTAATCACTTCACGGGTGATCGCATATTCGAGGTTCTTGCCTTCGCCCTTTCGGCGCACGGTGATGGTTACTTCGGTGCCGGGTCGCCCACGCAATTTGCTGACTGCGTCTTCAAGAGAAATCCCTTTTGTGCTTTCTCCATCGATTTCCAGAATCTGGTCACCGGACTGAATACCGGCACGAGAAGCCGGTGTTCCCGAAATAGGAGTCATAACTGTGAGAATTTTATCGCGAACCGATATCTGAATACCCAATCCGCCGAATTTGCCTTCGGTATGAATGCGCAGTTCATCATATTGTTTGCGTTTGAAAAACGTGGAATGAGGATCCAACATGCCCATCATACCCTCAACGGCATTGTCCACCAGATCTTCCGAGCTTACCTCTTCGACATAACTCTGATGGATTTTGGTGGCGATATTGTCGAGCCGGATTATATCCGCATAGAAACTGTCGTTTCCCGATTTCCCGGCATCCACGACCAACCCAGCCAGCACGACCGTCAGAACCGCTATGCCGATGAAGTTGGCTTTTGGCTTATACGTCATTTGGTTTTACCCCTTACCTCTCTTACCCACAACCAAACAGATCTCACGGTTTGATTACCATCTGCCGCAAACTGCTCCGAAGCGGAAGCAAGAAAAAATATATTCAGGAACTGGTGTAGTATTGAAATAATTGTGTATGGCAAACAAGAGTACGAACAATCCCCCTTGGATTCGCTATTCTCGGCAACAGAATTCACTCAACTTTTCTCGTACTGAAACGGCGATTTGTTCCGCGGTTCGCTCCGCGTTGATCACTATAATACGTGATTTATTAGCTCGGGCCAATTCCAGATACCCCTCGCGAACACGCTGAAAGAAGCCCCCGGCCGTCATCTCCAGGCGATCCGGAGCCTTTCCGGAGCCTTTCATCCGGTCGGCGGCCGTTTCCGGAGAAACATCGAAAACAAAGGTGAGGTCAGGATTCAATCCACCGGTTGCCGTCAAATTCAACCGAGCGAGTTCTTCGATATCATATCCGCGGCCAAACCCCTGGTATGCCAGGGTAGCTTCCTGAAACCGATCACATAAGACAATCGCGCCATTTTCCACAGCCGGTGTAATCTTTTCCGCAACATGCTGAGCACGCGCCGCGCAGTACAGAAGAATTTCGCACGAATCGCTCATGGCCGTATTCTCCCGTGACAGCAATATGTCCCTTATAGATTCTGCAATAGGTGTGCCACCCGGCTCGCGAGTAACGACGCACGTCCGACCGCAAGACTCCAGATACTCACGTGCAAACCGAAGCTGAGTCGTTTTTCCGCAACCGTCGATACCCTCAAACGTTATGAACGCACCCGCCCCCATCATGAACCGCAACATTTCTTGTGTTTCTTGCCGCTCCCGCAAGGGCACGGATCGTTTCGGCCGACCCGCGGCCCGACACGAACCGGTTCTTTTCGTCCGTTCGCTCCCGAAGCCGGGCGGTTCGTAGTCATGGTTCGACTTCTCGCCTGAGAAAGGACCGGTTCTCCTTGCGGTTGATTACGTGCCCGGGCAGATGGAACCGTTGTAAAGACATCAATTTCGCTATGCTGTTCGCGAGCCCCGGGTGCTGCCATTTTGTCTTTCTGCTGATCAACCGCCTCAAGTCTGAAGATATAAGAAGTAACCTGCTGTGCAATCGTGCTCCGCAGTTCGTTGAACATGCGCAAGCCCTCTTTCTGGTATTCAAACAGCGGGTTCTTCTGGCCAAACGCCCGGAACTGGACTCCGCCCTTGAGCTGGTCCATTTCGTATAAATGATCTTTCCAAAGATTATCGATCACCAACAAAAAAACGCTCCGTTCGAATCGTCGCATGGATTCCGATCCGAACCGTTCCTCTTTCTCTTCGTAATGGGCTTTCACTTTGCCCCAAATATCATCAAAAAGCGAATCCGTCGACTTGTTCTCGACATCGGAAGCCTGGAACGGAATACCGCATGAAGCCATGAGTTCGTTTGTAAGCGTTTCCAGATCCCAGTTTTCGGCAAACCGATCCCCGTGGGTCGCACGTTCGATCAATTCCTCGACATAGGCCGCAATCTGCTCATGAATTTCATCCTTGATATCTTCACCCTTGAGCACACTCTGGCGAAGCCCATAGATCTCGGTTCGCTGAAAGTTCATGACATCGTCATACTCTTTCAGATGCTTACGGATGTCAAAGTTTCGACCTTCGACTCGTTTCTGTGCGTTCTCAATAGCTCGCGAAACAAGCGGATGCGAAATCACCTCTCCCTCTTCGGCACCCAGTCGATCCATAATTGAAGCGATCCGTTCCGAGCCGAAAATGCGCATCAGGTCGTCGTCGAGAGAGAGAAAGAATTTTGACGATCCCGGATCGCCCTGACGTCCCGCCCGACCTCGTAGCTGATTATCGATTCGACGGCTATCGTGACGCTCGGTGCCTATTATGTGCAACCCGCCGTTCTCCAGCACCTGAGCACTCTCCCCGTCGAGTTGTTTCTTCAGATCGGCAAAACGACTACGAATCTCATCGGAGTCGACCTCGTCGGGATCGGTTCCATCTTTAAGAAGCTCATTGCGGGCCATGACCTCGAAATTCCCACCCAGAACGATATCTGTTCCACGCCCTGCCATATTGGTGGCGATTGTCACGGCTCCGGCTCGACCGGCCTGGGCGACAACGGCAGCTTCCCGGGCATGCTGTTTGGCATTGAGGACCTCGTGCTGAATTCCCTCACGGGTCAGCAGTTTACTCAGCAGCTCGGATTTTTCAATTGAAGTGGTACCCACCAGAACAGGACGACCGTTTGTCGTCATATCCCGGATCTCTTCTACCACCGCATTGTATTTCTCACGATGCGTGCGATAGATTTCATCCTGCCGGTCGGCACGGATCATCGGACGATTGGTCGGAATCTGCACGACATCGAGCTTGTATATATCGTGGAATTCACCGGCCTCGGTTGCGGCCGTACCGGTCATACCGGAAATCTTGTGGTACATCTTAAAGAAATTCTGAAAGGTAATCGTCGCAAGCGTCTGGTTCTCCCCTGCAACACGGACCCCTTCCTTCGCCTCCAACGCCTGATGAAGACCTTCGCTGTAGCGCCGACCGTGCAGGATACGACCGGTGAACTCATCCACGATAAGGATCTGTCCCTCCTGAACGACGTAGTCGACATCACGCTCGAACAACGAATATGCCCTGAGGAGCTGACTTACCGAATGGATGCGCTCGGAACGTTCCGCGTATTCTCGATGAGATTCCTCTTTTTTCAACGACTTTTCACTTGCATTCAAAGACTCGTCTTTATCGATTTTCCCCAGATCCTCGGCCAGATCCGGTACCACGAAAAACTCCGGAGTATTCCCGCTTATGAGTACTCGTCCCTTTTCAGTCATATCCGCACTGTGGCCGGATTCATCTATTGTATAAAACAGCTCTTCATCGATTTCATAGAGTTTTTTCTCACGAAGATATTCGGTCTCAACCGCCTTCATGAGCTTTGCTACTCCCGCCTCCTTCAGCAACTTTCGGAACTTCTTGTTTTTCGGGGAACCACGTTGAATGATCAGTAACAGACGCCCCGTCTCGAATCGTTTTTCTTCACTTTCCTCATTTTCCAGTTCCTTGAGCATAGATTCGGCCTGGGAAACCGTGCTCTGAATCATCTGGGACTGTGCGGACACCAGTTTAGTGACTCGGGGCTTCAGTTGCTCGTACTCGGCGTTCGTCTTGGTGACCGGTCCGGAAATTATCAAAGGCGTACGAGCTTCATCGATAAGAATATTATCCACCTCGTCGATGATGGCAAAATTCAATTCACGCTGGACGAGACTTTCCGGAGAAACGGACATGTTGTCACGAAGGTAATCGAATCCGAACTCGTTATTTGTTCCGTAGGTAATATCACAACCATACGCTTCCCGACGTTCCTCACTTCCCGGATCGGTCTTGTCCAGACACCCTACCGATAATCCGAGAAAACCGAAAATGCTTCCCATCCATTCACTATCGCGCTTGGCAAGGTAATCGTTCACGGTGATAACATGGACGCCTTTGCCGGAGAGTGCATTGAGGTAGGCGGCCATTGGGGCCACCTGGGTTTTTCCTTCTCCGGTTTTCATTTCGGCGATTTTCCCCTGATGCAGCACAACCGCCGCCATGACCTGCACGTCGAAATGAGCCATGAAAGGAATTTCTTTTCCAGTCGCCCGATCGGTCACCATTTTGCCCTCACCCAACACACGGTGAGTGGCCTCGCGCACGACCGCAAAGGCTTCCGGCAACAGTTCATCCAGACTTTCCCCTTTTTCGAGCCTTTCGCGAAACTCCTGTGTTTTCCCCGCCAACTGTTCATCACTGAGTTCGCGGATACTCGGGGCGAGACTGTTCACCTGTGCAACCAGAGGACGCAATTTCTTTATGTCACGTTCCAGTTTGGAACCGAAGACCTTTCCTACAACATCCAGTACTTTCATTATGCTCGCTCTCTATTCCCGCACGACGGGGCGATATTCAGTGAATTCTATGCGATCGATATGCCCGCTTTCGATCAGACGGTTGATTTCACCCAGAAGCCGGCTCCGCTGTTCTACGACGGACAAATCGGCCGATTCCGGTGAACCGAACAAGCGGTGCGCAACGACTTTTATTTCTTCTCGTTTCAGCAGCACCTCTCGACGAGTCTCGGTTGATTCTAATAAAATACGTATCGAGACGCGTATTGCAACCCCATCCCGTCCCGGCGCTACAAAAATAATCGGAGGAATGTCTACTACGAAAGACGTATCGGAATCCGAAAATGCCTTATGAACGGCTCTCGGCGATCCATTCCGCACCTTGGGCGCCAACTGATTCAAAGATTCAACGGTATCGGAATCCGTAGCAGGCGTTCGTTCGCCCCTGTCGTATGAACGTGACGCTTCACGCGTCGTATCGTACGATATCGAAGCTTCTGGATCTCTTCTATGTTCGGTGAGGATATCGTAATTATTTAGGAGGAAGATCCCAATAATCGCGAAAAAGAATAGAACAGGAATGAAATACCTGCTCAAGCGCCGGAAAACCGAAGGTTCCGGCCTTTCGGGCGACGTCCGATTGTGTGTACCCATTGAGGATGAAAATCCCTCTCTATGTTCTGTCTTCCATATCCGGATCGCCGTTGTCGTCAAGTATCCGGCACTCCAGTGGAACCCCCTTTGAGAACCGCTCGACCATATCGTTGAGCGCAATCCGTTTCTCGGGGAGTACGTTCCAGAATTGCATTCCGATGCGGAAATCGTCGGTGCGCTTCCTGGAATAGATCACTTTTGCACGTAACACCAACTCCCCGATTCGAATTTTCACAAACGAGTTTCTGTCCAACACTTTGCTCCGAAATATGCAGGCTCCGGAGGGACTCAGGTCGGAAAGTCTGGCCGTAGAATCGGCAGCGACGAATTCGACACGGTCGTGCTCACGTGTATGCCGGTTTTCCATGGTACACCTCGGCGGTTGAGATCCAAAAGAACAAGTCTAATGCTTGATCATACCATCATTTCGGCAATTTCTACAACGTTAGTCCAAGTTTCGCAACCAACTCACGGCGCAGCCCCCGGGTCGGGCCTGCGGAATTGCTTCAGTGACAATACCTTACAAGCATTTCCACCCGGAAAACCGACGAAAAATCAATGACTTACAAGGATTCTCGAACAAATTTGCATTCTGTTCGAAAACAGGCGTAAGGAATTACGGAGAAGGGAAAGCAGGTACTACAGATCAAAAGAAGCCAACTGCTACCCCGCTTCCTCAAAGGCAAACGGTAGTACGATTTCAGTGGCTTCGGTAATCTCGCAGGATTCAAAGCTCCAGCGACCTATATAGCGCAGAACATTTCTGTCGAAGTCGTCATTTCCGGTCGAGGAGCGAACTATCGAGACGTTGGAAATCCCCCCGCCGGGCAAGATATTGAATTTTACGCTGATCTGTCCCGACAAGGCCGGATCACGTTTCAGCCAGTTTTCATATACGCGATGAATGCGTCGTTTTTCTCGGTGGATAACCCGTTGAATACACGCGCGGGAAGTGACGACACCCCCTGATTCCGTTTTTATTTCGGGAGGCTTTGAAGACACATTCACTTTTCCCGTTGAAGCCAACTGCTTTCCACCCGCGGCTCCCACCGAACGCCGCTGGATACCGACTCCCGTGGTCTTTTCGCCGCGGCGGGAAAGACCTTCGGCTCGCCCGTCACTTTTTCTTGTGGCGAACGATCCCTTTCCGATGTCCACTCCCGCAAGATCCCCGACGCCTCCTTCAGCACCGCCCAGGAAATCGAACGATTCCGCGCCCGAAGCGGCGCCACTTCCGCCGGCGGAGGTAATCGCTGCGAAAATACCGGAAGACTGCACTTGCTGAGCGACTTGCGCTCTGCGGGCTCGTCGATCGTCGCTCGAGGCCTGTTTGCGCTCCTGCTTCTCTTCGAAACTCTCGTTGGCACGGTCAACTTCTTCCTCGACTTCTCCTCCGGCCTCCTCCTGAACCGCCGATTCAGATCCCGCGGTCTCCTCGACGACCTCCGGCTTCACCGGCACAGGTTCATTGAGAACCAGTTGAGCATACCGTTCCTGAATACGAAGGATCTCTTTTTCCGAGACTGTGTCGGAAACCGGGAGAAGTGAAAGAATGGCCGTGAGCGTACCAAGGACAACAGCCGTAATACCGAGCACGATAAGAAAGGGACGGTCCCACCGACGAAAACCACCCGACCGAAGATCCTTGGGGAACTCCGTTGCGGCAGGCCTGTTTGCGCCCATGTAAAAAATGCCGGTTGGTTCTCCCGCCATTATTCTTTCCTGTACACGATCAGGTTCATGACCGGGTATCCGGCCTGCCCACAGGTATACATCACCCGGGTAAGGATATTGTATGGAACATCTTCATCGCCTTGAATTGTAATTTCCCCGGAGAACTCTCTTCCAAATCGCTCGGCGGCCCGCCGCCCTTCCTGCGCATACGGGACCAGTGCCTCGTGCAATAGTGGAATCATGAAGTCCTTCTGTTGCACGACTGTTGCGTATCCCCGACCATCCACTACGACTCGATCCTCGACCGCAATGTCATTCTTGGATACCTTCACCGACAACGCCTCGGAGGCGGTTCGTTCGACTGTCGAGGTAGGAAGCATGAGTCCTGAAGCCGGAGTAACAAGCTGGCCCTGGGTCGAGAAGCTTTTCAGCAGAAATACAAGAATAATGGTGAACATATCCATCATCGACGTTATGTTCAGTTTGACATCACCCGATCCACGGGCCTGACGGGCCTGGCGCTTGAGTCGAGGATTAGCCATTATTGGACAATACCTCCGGCCAGCGATACATTGGGAAACATTGTTACCTTGCCATTCGGTGTCATGGATCCACGTGCGGCGTCCATCACGGATACGACTACCTGGTATTTAACCGAATCCTCGGCAACGATTTTTATGGATTCATGATCACTGAATGCTCCGACTCCCGAAAAATCGTTCTTAATGTAGCTGTTGTATAGCTGCAACAATGTCGCATCCTCGGTGATACTCGGGTATCCGGTCGCAATGATCGCACGAAGAGACTGCTTTTTGATATCGGCCAGACGCGAATTCAGTTCCTGAAAATCGTATTCGCCTTCCTTTTTGGGTATTTCGACTCCCGTCGTGTCGGCGGGTTCGGAATCCGTATCTTCGGCGAAGTAGTGAAAGAGATCAAACCCCTCGGATTTTATAACCACTCCGAGATTGAGTCTTGCATCGGGTTCATTCTCACTGTCCCGCCCGGCGCCCGCGGAGGCACCGCCCGTTGATTCGGGAAGCTTAAGCTCAATCGCTCCGATTTTTACAAACTCCGCGGAACTCAGGAGCAACGGAATAAGAATAACCATCAGATTCATCATTGGCGCGATATTGGGTTCGGTATCCACTTCCTGCTTGATTCGACGCCCTGAAACGCGATAATCCCTCCGTATGGCCTGTCCCGGCAACAGAAATCGCAACAGTCCGGCGGCGTAACGATCGATGTCACGTACAGCATTGTCGATCTTCGAGCGGAAGATTGAATAGGCCAGGACACAGGGTACACTGATCATGAGACCGAACAGAGTGGTATTCATTGCGGTTGAGATCCCCGCCGCGAGCAGGGAGGACTTTTCTATCGGATCCACGTCGGGTCGCGCAACTGCCGCAAACGAAAGGATGAGCCCGTAGATGGTTCCCATAAGCCCGAGTAGAGTGGAAACGTTTCCAAACATGAGGATGAGATCCACCCGCTTTTCAAGCCGCGGAATCGCATGAAGGGTTTCTTCCTCCATGGCACTTCGAATGAGCCCCGGGGTTTCCGGTGCTTTCTTGATTCCCGCCCCGAGAATTCTGGGAAGCGCTCGAGGCCCGGCGGTCAAGCAGAGCTTATAGGCTTCGTCATATCGTTCTTCCCGTACAAGACGAGCGATACGCTCCAGAAGGCGCGCACCGTCTACATCTGTACGCCGCGTAATACTTATCCATCGTTCCACCACCAGAACAGCCGCGGCTATCAGAACGCCCGCAAGCGTCCACATAAACAGGTAACCGTCCTGCTGAGGGGTAAAAGATCGGAGGAGTTCACTGAAAACATTCATGTGCGGCTACGTGGATTAGATTGCGATCTCTTTAACGAGTTTGTTATCGGTAAACACTTTAATGTTGTTGTTTGTTACGTGCAGACCGATACCCTCTTTGAGTTGCGCCGCACTAATATGGAATTTTCTGGTTTGATGAGTCTTTTCAACCAGTGCATTTACCAGCCTAAGCGAATACTCATCCACTTCGTCGATGATCTTTTGTGTTTTCGCCCGAAACAACGCAAATAGAACAATCGCAGGTATAGCTACAAGCAAGCCCGAGAACGTGGTGTTCATCGCGGCGGCAATACCGGACGCAAGCAACGTAGATTTCTCAGCGGCGTCGATTCCCGGCTTACCAACCGCGGCAAATGAAAGAATGAGACCGTAGATCGTTCCCATGAGCCCAAGCAGTGTCGCGACGTTTCCAATTGTTGCCAGATAGTTGGTTCGTTTCTCAAGCTGAGGTATAACCCGAAGAGTTTCTTCATCGACAGAATTCCGAATTTGCTCGGCGCCGGCGTTTTCGTCCTGGAGTGCCGCCGACAGCACTTGTGCAACCGCCATGTTCTTGCCCTTGGCGCACTGCTTTCTCGCTGCTTCGAGATCTCCGTTCTTTACGTGCTTCAGCACCTGACGAACAAAGAGTTCAGTTTTGAATCCTGACCGGGACATGAGGAAAATCAATCGCTCGATGGCCACCGCGACCGCGAAGACACCCACCCCGAGCAGGATCCACATAAACAGGAATCCCGGCTCAGTCGAGTTGAAGGAACGGAAAAACTTCGAAACGAAATTCATTCTTGAATCCCTCCGTGATACACGCCCGAACCCCTTCAGGGATGGACGGAACAATATTCAGGCGCCGGGCGAATCCATGCGGATGCTCAGAAGACCCGTCACGGCACATAATTTACAATTTTACCATTATCGAACTGAAAGGCTCCGTCATAGGGAGATTTTTCGATTACCGCAGAATCTACGAACTCCACGATGTTAGCATTCCCGGCAAGACTCTGCATTACCATCGGAGGGAAATCGGGACGCTGTTCGGCCTGAATAAGGACAAGTTGCGGACGCCGAAGCTTTCCCTCGATGCGTTGCTCATCGAATACGATTCTCTTTTTGACCTCATTGGTTTCAGTTGAATCCTGAGCCGCGGACACGAAATTCATCGCCAAAATAAAAGCCGCGAACCCATGAAATACGAACCGGCTCCAAACGGTTGGTTTCCCGAGGAAGCTCCTATGTGCGACAACCGATTTCTCAGGAATGCATCGATGTGTCTTCATTGAATCTCTATGCTCACAACTTATTGATTTAGACAGCTATACCCTAGAAGTATAAAATCGGTCAATCGCTTCGTCAATATCTTTTACCTAAATCCTGTAAAACCTATGGGGCAAAGAACCGTTTCCAGCATTTCCGCGTCCACAGGGGCACTTCCACCCGTTTTTTTTTCCTGGCAGGTTCACCTCGGAGACGACCGCATTGGAATCCGGGTTGTTTTTTTTCCACCCATTTCACGTCCCCCGAGCCCCCGCAATCCATCAATCGTTTCGGCATTTGGGTCAAAATCGAATTGAAATCATACGGAATTCAAAAGATCAGGAAACAAGGATGTATTTTCGTCGGGGAGAAGGGAGCGGCAAGGAGCCTCAAAGCCCCGCGCCATTCGGCGCAAAAAGGCCCCATTTCAAAAGGGCCATGACACTTAAACTATCGGACGGTCCACGGGATATGACCAGCATTTCAGGCGATTTCCTCGTAATCGGCAGCGGTATTGCCGGACTCAGTTTTGCGCTCTACGCGGCAAAATACGGCAAAGTAGTAGTAGTTACCAAAAAACGGGACTCTTCTTCCAACACGAACCACGCTCAAGGCGGTATTGCCGCCGTCCTCGACCCTTCCGACAGCTTTGAAAGCCATGAACGGGATACGCTCTCAGCCGGCGGAGGACTGTGCAACAAAGAAGCCGTCAGGGTTCTGGTTGAAGAAGGACCATCACGAATAAGAGAGCTGCTCGAATGGGGTGTAGAATTCAGTCGTACACAATCGTCCGCCGCATACGATCATCTTGACCTGGGCCGTGAGGGAGGACATTCAAAAAACCGGATCGTTCATGCGGGAGACCTTACCGGTAGAGAAATAGAGGAATCACTACTCAAACAGGCTCGAAATGATCCTCAAATTGAACTGCTGCAGAATCACTGCTGTGTCGAACTGATTACCGATCACCATGTTAACGGCACGCACGCCGACAAACATACGTGCTACGGAGCGTATGTCTTCGATACCCAAACCGCTGAAACCTGCACCGTCAGGGCCAAAATGGTGTATCTTGCGACCGGTGGGGCCGGGCAGGTGTACCAGCATACCACCAACCCGGATATCGCAACCGGAGACGGTATCGCCTGCGCTTATAGAGCTGGAGCTAATATCGCGAACATGGAGTTTATCCAGTTTCATCCCACGACCCTGTACCATCCTTCGGCACAATCGTTTCTTATCTCCGAAGCCCTGAGGGGGTATGGGGCCACACTGAAGGATGCCGGGGGCAGGGAATTTATGAAGGAATACCACCCGATGGGCTCTCTTGCACCGCGAGACGTGGTGGCGCGTGCTATCGACAATGAGGTGAAACGCACCGGTGAGCCGTGCGTCTATCTGGACATCCGACATGCGGACCCCGCACGGACAAAGGAACGGTTTCCAAATATTTCCGCCAGATGCAGAGAATACGGTATCGATATCACCCAGGACCTGATTCCGGTAGTTCCCGCCGCACACTATGTATGTGGTGGTGTGATGGTGGACATAGACGGGCACACCTCTATCGAAAACTTGTATGCGGGAGGAGAAGTCGCCTGTACGGGTGTTCACGGCGCGAATCGATTGGCCTCCAATTCTTTGCTGGAAGCGGTCGTATTCTCCAAAAGAAGCGCTCGATGCGCGGCCAATCGTGTGGGGGAAGTAGATTTGATATCCGCCGATGCGGTTCCTCGATGGGACGACAGTGGAACGGTTGAACCCGAAGAATGGATCCTGCTCTCACATAACAGCATGGAAATTCGCGCCATCATGTGGGATTACGTTGGCATTGTTCGCTCGAATTTGCGGCTGAAAAGAGCTTTGAGAAGGGCTATTCTTCTCGAAAAGGAAATAGAAGACTTCTACAAACGAACTAAAATTATCCCGCAACTTCTCGAACTTCGCAATATCGTTACGACGGCAAAGCTGATCATAACTTGTGCGTTGAAGCGGAAAGAGAGTCGGGGGCTTCACTATACGACGAACTATCCCGACACAAATGATCGTTATTGGAAACACGACACCATAGTACGTAATCCTCACTGCCTATGAACCCCACGGCAATTCTTTTCACCACAATAGTACTGATATCGCTGGTTTCCGCGATTCTATACTACATACGGTCCGACAACATACCGCGATCCATTCGTATTGCGCTTGCCGGATTACGTGTGCTTGCCCTCGGTGCCCTCATACTTGCGTTCTTTGAGCCCTCAATCATGTTCACCCGCCTCGTGGATGCACGCCCGTCGACCGTTGTAATGACCGATGTGTCGGAAAGTATGAATCTTTTCTCCGCCGATTCGGTGAAGAACCAGCTTACCGCGGCATTTCGAGCCATAGAGGAAAATTCGGACATTGCTCCACAGGTGCACCATTTCTGTTTCGGTGACTCGATACGAGCATGTACGGGTCATGGGGATCCGGAGTGGTCCGACGGCAACTCCTTTTTCCCCCGACGGCTTCCCGGACTAACCGGAGACGTTGAGAATATTCTAATTCTTTCGGACGGCAACTGGAGCAATGTACCACGTCTTGAGGGAGCATTTCGATCGGCGAATCTTCACTACCTTGAGCTTCCCGCTCCGACTCCACGTCCCCACCTTCGTGCCCGGACCGAAGCCAATATGCACCCCGGGCCGACCGATTCAACCGTGGTTCACTCAATCCAGGTCTCTGGGTACAAAACGACCGATCGTCCGATATCGGTATCTCTAAGGCTTGGAAACGAAGTCCTCTCCCACCGTACTCTTCAGGCCGATTCGGGTTTCTTCGCCGATACCGTGTCGATTGCAGTCACGCCGCGAACACCCGGCATACACATGTACGAGGTCCTGGTCGAATCCGCCGAAGACTCCCCTGCGTCAACGCTTCACGTGGTTCATAACGTAACCCGTTCATCGATACAGGCGATATTGCTCGGAGAAACCCGGAGTCTGGACCGAAGATTCCTCACGCTGGCATTACAACGAAATACGTCGTGGGAACTGCGCGCTTCGCAAAAGCCCAATGCACAAACCGACGTGCTCCTGATTCTGGATTGGAATGAAGAAGCGCGCCAAAGTATTCGGGAATTACCGGCCAATGCAACTGTCGTATTCGTTGGAACACTGCCCTGCGATTCATCCGACATAATTATTCCGTCCACCGGTGCGACTGTTATTTCGACTACTCCGTGGGCGCGACTATCGGCAGATGTTTTGCCCCCGCCCACAGGCATTATCACGTGTGAAACCGTTACCCCAGATCCGTCGGCAACTTACCTTTCGGTTACCACCAAGCGAGGTGGACAGGGATCAAAGGGGATCCCGGTGCTGTACGAAACACGTTACATGGACAGACGGATACTGGTTCTCGGGGCCACCGGTACATGGCGTTGGCAATTCTGGCCGGCCGGGCGCAGAGATCTTGAACAAAAAGTCGGATTCGATGAGTTTCTTATGCGAACCGTCGTGGATCTACTGGAGCGTAATGCGAATCGAGCGTTTCGAGTATTCCCGGACATGACACCGCTATACGACACCGATTCAATACCGTTCAGATTTCTTCTTCCCTCGGAATTTCACACTTCGCCGGAAGTTTCGGTTTCTTTGTCGCTGACTGATACGGCGGGAAACCCGGCATTTGATACCATTATGCGGGTGCCGACATTCACAATGGCCGGGGCGGTCTCACGTATTCCACCTCTTCCCACCGGTACTTACCGATACATTGCCGGCATTACCGGCAAACCCGGCGGACATACCGACTCAAATTCATTTTGTGTTCTTCCCAACAATGCGGAGATGCTGGTCATGAGTCAGAACACGACTCAACTCGGCCGAATAGCGGCCCCGATCGCTCCCGGCGACACGAACGCGTTGCGTCGGCTAATCGGATCAGCGAATAGCGTCGGGAAAGGGAACAAAATCGTTTCGTACCCACTCCGGATACGCCAGTCATGGATACTACTCTTGACGGCAGTGGTTCTATTCTCTCTGGAATGGCTTGTGAGAAGACTCCGTAGAGTCGAGGAGTGACTACTTAGTGCCTGTTCGGAAAATCCTGTTTTCGCTCGGATTGATGAAGCAAACCGGCGATTTCAGCCTAAAACGGG
>CAYFVL010000069.1:0-22048 GCA_964346405.1 uncultured Fibrobacterota bacterium | reverse complement strand
ATGCGGGAAGAGACCTCCTGGTAGAGCATTGCAAGGGCAGGCATCCGGTGTTGAATGTCGAATCGGGTTTGATTGCATCCGGCAAGATAGCTCATAAAAGTACAGAGCCCTATGTGAAGGTTCTCAATGCCTTGACCAAAGTCTACGCGGCAGCTCCCGCGATCGAGGCGTCACAAAAAAAAGCAACTATATTCCGACTACTCCAGAATGGACTCGACGCCAAAATTAATGTCATTCCGGATTCATTTGACAAGAATCAATACCTGGATGAGTTTGCCGATGCAATGCATGGCGAGAGACTGGGTTTCGACCGTTTCGAGATAGATCCCAATTCCGTGGCACGCATGAGAAACCTCGACAATCTAGAGTTTCTCATAGATAGCTTTGGGGCGGTTCTGGACGGGTTGAGCGTGGCGACTCTTGGCGCCAAACTCCTAATGGATGGGGAACATGTGGGGCGCAAGGATTATTATGAGGGAAATAAGAATTCTAGTGCCTTGATTATCTACTTTGGAAAACTCAAGTATTTCCGAGGGACCAGGTTCGCAGCTTTGACCAAAAGGGCTAATCCCATTGTGACTGTTTTCTTCTCCACTGTGGATGCCAGCCTATGTATCAGAGATTCCTACAAAGAGTTTGCAAGCGACGATATTGACGCATCGGTTGCCAGGTCCACTGCTGCCGCTGGGCATCTGATGACAGCGGCTGGCACAGTTATGGTTCTCTTTCCGCCAACGGCTGCGGTTGGGGTGGCAATTTTAGTCGTTGGTACCGTGCTTGGGACAGGGGGTGGAATTTGGCACAACTCCGCAGACGATAGCGGTCTCACCATGTTTCTCAAGAAAACGCCATGGGGTATAGAACCTGAATATTCCGACACTGTTGATAGAATGATGGTAAACCTGGAGAATTACCTACGTTTTCTGGGGGAAGAGGTAAAAGAATGATTGAATTGCTCAGTGCTGCACAGGATAATGCGTATGAACATACTGGGAGCTATGTCATTCACGCGAATAGAAGAGGCAGGTTTCCTTATTTGATTCTGACAACCTTCTTTTTCTTGTTGATCTTGGCAGGGCTTTTGGTCAATTTGTGGCGACTGATCACAGAACGAGATGGATTAAATGTCATGGGGTTTCTCGTCTTCGGCAGCATTTGTGCCGTCTTCGGCTATATGTCAATTTCGTATTTGATTCAACTTATAAACATTAAGGAACTCGTTTTACTCCCGGACCAGGGCAAGGTTCAAGTTCGTCTGGAGCGAAACAAGAAAGTAGTTTCCGAGCATCCCATAGGGAATGTCTCTTTTACAAAAGACCGTGTCGAACATGAGGAACCATATCGTGCATCCATGAAATGGTTTACCCTATATGATACCAAAATGAAGGAACAGCTCATTTCGATTCGGCCCGGGAACCGTGATACGGATGGAATAGCGGTTGAAGAACTCACAGAGTTCTTTCAATCCGTTATGCGCAAGAAGAATGCGGGACTCCTTTCCTGACACACGCTACTCATTAAGAAGGATTCATGTGCGCCGTGAATTTTCGCATACCAAAGGAGCCTGGGAAAGCTCGTGTTTTGGCACTGTTTGAAAAAGGGCTGGACATCAGTATCAAAGAAAAAGGCGGAAAAGTCCCTCCGCGCAACACCGAGCTTGTTTTCTACGCACCTTCTACAGATGAATACGTGGAAATCGATGCCGAGGCGGTGGATTTTATCAGCGAAGAGGCCGAAACAAGCGAGGAGCTTGCCCGGTTGATTCAGTCTGCGTAGCCCAAGTTTCGCAACCAACTCACGGCATTATGCGTAAGATGCTGCAAGATTCAGATCTTTAGATTGTATTTTGCCTTCGGCTCAACTTGGTGTCCTCAATCGAAAATGCTCGAGCTACCCGCCTTTTAGATAGTCGGCAATCCTCCTCTACAGGTTCACCCGAGCAAAACAATGCATTTCTGAGCTATTCCCGCGACACGGAACACGCTTCTCATGATTTCCGCGGTGCGTTACGGTTATCGACCGAAACGATGTTTCATCTCGCAGCCGCGTTATTCAGCAAACGCATCCGTCACTTGCCGTAATGCCGACAAATCGATTCCATCCCCGACCGAGGGCGACAGATACGCCGTAGTTTTCAGAATAGAAAGGGTATTGGGACACATCTCCGGATCGTACGTGATCGATGACCCGCTATAGGGGTTGCGATCGTCATGATGAGATCCGCGCCGCTTCAGAATAGGTTCCCAGTTGGTGTAAACATGCCGTCCACTGTCAATCGGCGTTCCGGCCTGGATGCCGTTTGCGGCACACAGCTCAAGAAACCGACGCATCCGGCTTTCATTCTCGAAACCGACGGCAACCACAACACCACATTCACCCTCACGATCGTTCACCGGGCGAAGCTGAATTCCAGGAACATCTCGTAGTACCTCGCAAATCTCCGATTTATTCTTCCGGAGAGTTCCGAGAATACCGTCAAGACGCCCAAGTTGAACGCGCAACATGGCACTCAGGACTTCGCTAATACGGAAATTAACCCCTGCATAAAACGGCACCTGCTGTTTCCGAGCGTCTTCACTGAAAAACACACAGCCCCCGTCGTGGAATATGCGTGCTTTCTCGTACAGTTCGCGATCCGTCGTTACCAATGCCCCACCTTCACCCGCACTGATAATTTTGAAGTGATTGAAGGAATAAGTACCCGCACGTCCGATTGTTCCCAGGCGACGCCCCTTGTACACTCCCCCGTCCGCCTGACAGGCATCTTCCAGGACATCGACTCGATTCTGCGCGGCGATCGCCATGATCCGATCCATATCGCAAGGCAACCCCATCATGTGTACGGGCAAAATCGCACGTGTGCGGGAAGAGATCTTCCTCTCGACGTCTTCGGGGTCTATCGTCAGCGATTCGTCTATTTCGGCGAGAACCGGAACGGCACCGACGGCAAGCGGGGCCAGTGCGGTCGATATGAAGGTGTATGCCGGCACAATCACCTCGTCTCCCGGCCCAATCCCCATTCCGGCAAGAGCGCAGATAAGCGAAGCAGTACCGCTACTCATGGCCAGCGCGTACTCCGTCCCCATTTTCTCGACAAGTTCGGCTTCAAGGAAATCGGTCTCAGTTTTACTTCCGTCCTTATACCGAAACAAATTCCCCGACTCAATAACCCGCTCAACAGCGGCCAACTCTTCTTTTCCCATTACATACATCTATACCCCCGAACCATATTTGCATTTCGAACCCGTTAACCGATAGCATACTCCCACAGCAACCGAACCCCATAACCCGTTGCATATTTAGGAACCTCGCCTCGACGTTCTCCCTCGTTGAATCCCGTGCCCGCGATATCGATATGTGCCCAGGGGATACCCTCGACAAACTCTCTGAGAAACGCCGCACCGGTAATCGAAGACGCATATCCCCGTTTAAGCTTGGCGGTATTGCGGAGGTCCGCCAGATCGCTTTTTATGGCCTCACTATGTTCTTCATAAACAGGAAACCGCCACAAACGCTCTCCCGTTTTCTCCCCGATAGAGAATAACCGCTCGGACAGGGCGTCGTCGTTAGAGAATAGCCCCGCGACAGTATCCCCGAGAGCGGACAGAATGCCACCGGTCAGGGTGGCCAAATCGACAATCTCATTGGGACGATACTGCTTCTGCACGTAAGAAAACGCATCGGCGAGAACCAGACGTCCCTCTGCGTCGGTGTTGGTGATTTCGACGGTTTTTCCCGCATAGGAGCGGTAAACGTCCCCCGGCATATACGCTCCGCTTCCCACGGCATTGTGAGCCGCCGGAACAACACCGATCACATTGACCTTTGGACCGAGTTCGGCCAGAGCCCTCATTGTTCCGAGAACAGCCGCACTTCCGGCCATGTCGAGTCGCATCGTTTCTATCCGTCCGCCGGGCTTGAGATTATATCCTCCCGAATCGAACGTAATCCCCTTGCCCACGAGCGCTTTGACATCCTTCCGGGCGGGATTACCGCGGTATTCTATAATGATCAGTCGCGGCGGAGTTGGCGATCCTGCTCCGACTGCTTTCAAAAGGCCTAATCCATGTTGATCGATCTCTTTTTCACCCAGAACGGTACACGAAAGGCTCTTTTTCCCTTTTATGAGGGCACGGGCCTGCGACGCCAGATACTCGGGAGTCACGATCGATGCGTTTTCGTTCACCAAATCCCGTGCATAGAGAGTCGACTCACACACGGTTTCGAGTGTGGCGATCTCGGTTTCGCTGAGAAGTCGACCGACAAACTCAATTTCACGAATTCCCTGGCGGGGTTCGCTCTTGTATCGACGAAATGAATATCCTCCCAGAAGTACCCCTTCGAGGCAGGCTCGCTCATGTTCCTGCTTGATTTCACCAAGATCCGGTGGTATCACGGCAACAACGTCGCGTTTGAGACCGGCGGCAGCCGAAATGCCGTCTCCACCCGCGCTTCTCAGGACCATACTTGTACAGTCGGCCCTTTTCCCCAATCCGCAATACACGACTGTAATATCACCTTCGTATCGAAGAGCGGTTTTGCCCCTGCGCCCTTCGAAATCGGTTATCGACCCGGATTGCTCTTCGGTTACGAATCTCAGTTGGGTCTTGCTGTCGGGGCTGTCTACTGATCGGACTTTCATAGTGTCTCCCTGCAACCGGCTGCCCCAATGGTGTTCGAGGCGGCAGTTTGCGGCTCGTTATGGTTGTATAAAAATAGTGTAGTATTCATCCATCGAGTTTGGGTCGAGTCCTGGGCGCGAAATTTTCGGCCGCCAATTGCCCTAACCCAGGCCGATACGTATTTTTCTAATCCCCTCCGGATTCTCTCACCCAGGCAGATCGTTTCGAAACAAAACGGGTTGAAAGACAGGCGCCGTGAAAATAACCTTTGTTTACCCTCGGTTCGAAAAATTTCTCTCAAAAACTCCGGAACTCGACCGCGGCATGGTCGACTATTTCCTCGGCGGTTTCACAACGCCCCCCTCTCTGGGCATCCCGATCATGGCCTCGTGGACCCCACCCGAACACGAAATCGAACTCATCGACGATAATGCCGGGGATCGGTTCGACTACGATTCACCGCGAGATCTGGTAGCGATCAATTGCTTCACCCCGCAGGCCACACGAGCATTCGAAATCGCCGACGGATTCCGCGCTCGCGGCACCAAGGTAATTATGGGCGGCTTTTTTCCTTCGTTTATGGTGGAGGAATGCCTCAAACACGCTGATTCAGTGAATGTGGGCGAAGTCGAACCGACCTGGGAAACGATTCTCAAAGACGTCCAAGAGGGTGAACTGAAGCCCTTTTACAAAGGCGGATGCCGGTTTGATCTCTCAAAAATGCGTATACCCCGCAGGGACATTTTCTATCATAAAGAAACTTACGACTGGGACGAAGACTTGGTGCAGGTGACCAGGGGATGCTCGTACAATTGCGCCATGTGCTCCATTCCAGCACATATGGGGGGAAGAATCCGGTTCCGCCCGATCGAGCATGTGGTGGAAGAGATCAAGACTCTCAAATACGAAAATGTATATCTGGCGGACGATACACTCTTTTTTCCACAACGAAGAATTCTGGAATATTCAAAGACACTTCTGCGAAATTTAATTCCGCTGCGGAAAAAGTATTTCGTCTCCTCCACAATGGCACTGAAAACAGAGCCGGAGTTTCTCGATCTCATTGCCGAAGCGGGGGTCAGAAATTTCTATTGCACAATGAATGTCGACCCGGTGTCGATTCGGGCCATTCAGGGAAGCAAAAAAGAGCAACAAATGCTGATCGATCTGGTGCATCTGCTCGAGGATCGCGGCATTCGGTTCTTCGGCTCGTTCGCGGTCGGCAGAGACTGGGACGACAACAGTATCGCGGACAGAGTTCTCGAACTATACACAAAAGCCGATATAAAAACATCGGAATTTTTCCTGTTTACCCCCTACCCCGGTTCCGTGCACTGGGATAGGCTCGAGAAACAGGGTCGCATCATAGATCGCGAATGGAAACACTACAACGGTGCTCACGTCGTCGCCAGGCATCCGACCATGGGGGTGGACGAACTGTACGATCAATTTATAACGATCTGGAAGGAATTCTTCAAGTTGCGGAAGGATCGCCACGCAGCTCATCTCGAGCCCCTCACCTATGAGAAGGGCGCCGTTTCGGTCGGTAAACCGCTCCAGCGTCGCGGCGTTCGCGGTGCCGCCGTTGTAACCGGCATGGGGGTGTTAAGTCCTATTGGTAATAGCCCCGAGCAAATCCTGGAATCCTTGAGGAACGGTACCCATGGGCTGAGGCCCGCGAAAAAAATTGACACATCTCACTTCCGCACCGATATTGTCGGCGAAATCCGCCTGGAGAACTATCTCGAGGAACTAGACGAAGAGGAAAGATCCTCAATCGACGATCCGTACATCCACTTTGCGCTGATCGCGGCCCGACGAGCTCTGGAAGCGGCCGGGATTCCCGCTGAAAAGGGTGCCCGTCGTCACAATATCGCGCTGGTACTTGGCACGTGTAACGGTGGACTGCGTTCCGCCGAGGCCGAGTACTCCTGGAAACACGGAAAAGCAGATAGACCGTTCGATGAACGCATGAATCTGCAGGCCCAGTATTTCGGATTCGGGAAAGCGTTGTGTGGATCACTTGGTATTGGTGGTGACGTCTGGTTGACGACAACGGCTTGTTCATCGACAACCGCCGCGCTGGGTATCGCTCAGATGCTCATCTCAAGGGGCTACTACGATACTGTGCTTGTTGGGGGTTCAGATACACTTTGTGTGGCTAATGTATCGGGGTTCAACGGCCTGAAAGCAACCTCGACCGAACGTACGGCACCGTTTTCGCTGCCGGTCGGTTTGAATGTGGGTGAAGCGGCCGCATTCTGGGTTGTCGAAGACATGGAGAAAGCGCTGCTGCGAAACGCACATTGCCTGGCCCGCATTGCGGGTCACGCGACCACCTCTGATGCCTATCATCCGACCGCACCCGATCCCCGGGGTGACGGTGTGTTCAGAACGCTACGAAATGCGTTGGACGATTCCCTGGTGACCAAAGAGGACATCGGTTGTATCAATGCGCACGGCACCGGCACTGAAGCGAATGATCGAGCGGAGAGCAAAGGCATCGGACGGTTTATTGGAGAGCTGCCGATACCGGTGGTCTCACTGAAATCTTTTTTCGGGCATTGCATGGGATCTACCGGAATCCTTGAAGCGACCTGCAACATAGCGGCCATGAATGCCGGGTTTGTCCCGCCGACGCTCAATTTTTCAGAGCCTCGCCCCGGATGTGGTCTCGATTATGTGCCACGAGAATCGAGAGAAAAAAAGTACCATGTTTTCCTGTCTGCAAACTATGCATTCGGTGGCAACAATGCAGCCGCGGTCCTTACAAAATGGGATTACCCGGTTCCCGCCCGAATCCCCGAGTCTGAAAGGGTAGTTATTACCGGGACCGGTGTTATCACCTCGCTGGGACTGGGAACGAAGATAAACCTTCACGCACTCAGAGAACGTAAACGGGCACTTGTTCCGATTGCGCCATTGGGTCTTGAGGGAATGAAATCCGAACTTGCCGGGTTGGTGCCGAATTTCCGATCCGAACAAATCGATCGACGTCTAGACCTGTCCGGAATGAACAAAATCAGCCGTTTTGCCACCGCCGCCTCGGCGCTCGCTCTTTGCGATGCCGGACTAAGAGTTACGCGCAAAAACACCGAAGAATTCGGTATCAGCATGGGCGTATGCAACGGACCGCCGGAAACCGCCCACATGGACAGCGTATTCTCCTCGGACACCTACGAACCCGACATAGCTTCTTTCTCTAACATTACCGCAAATTCTACGGCCGGATGGGTCTCCAATGCACTCCTTCTCAAGGGGGCGAACGCAACTTTTGCACCCGGTCCTCATGCAGCTATGCAGGCAGCGGCATACGCGTTCGATATTCTCAGTAACAAAAAGGCCCGATGCATGCTGGCCGGCGCTTCGGACGAAGTCTACGATCAGACTTACTACAATTATGATCTGATGAATCTCCTGTACCGGGGGTCTGAAGAACGTGAGTACCGCATACGATGGGAATCGGATAAGAGAAAGGTACTGGGCGAAGGCGCGGCAATGCTTGCCCTCGAGACAATGAGTTCCGCGCGCGAACGTGGGGCCGAGGTTCTGGCCGAGGTCCTGGGGTATGCCATGAATCAGGACTGCATCCCTTTTGGTGATCCCGCACTCTCCCCCGAAGGGCTCGTGTATTGTTGTCGTCGGGCATTGCAGCGATCGAAGATCGAAGCCGATTGGATCGACGCCATATTCTGGGCTCCACAGGGAAATCGGCAGGATCGAAAGGTTCTAGAAGCCCTGGATTCCGTTTTCGGGACACGGGCCGGATCAATGCCCCTGATCACAACCACGTTCAACACCGGATATATCGAAAGCGCTTCGATATTCGTAACACTCGCCTGTGCACTGGAAGCCTTTAAGGAGGGAGCGCTCCTGTGGCCGCAACAAACCGGAATTGCGGGATTAGACGACCGCAAGCCAATGCAAAAGCCGCGCTATTCGCTGGTATGCGCATCGTCTGATGTCGGGTACAACTTCGCCCTTGCCCTGAAAAACGGTATGGATTCATGAAAAAACAGGTGGCGATTACCGGAATGGGCATTATCTGCGCGGCGGGTTCTTCGCCCGAGGAACTGGCACGGAATCTATTCTCCGGAGGACACCGGTTTACGGAGCTTACCGATTCTCATTTATCGCATCTACGCGCAAAATACGCCGGACTGGTGAAAGAAATCCCGTCTGTAACGGATGCCCCCGGGCTGGACGACCGGTATCTACAATTAGCGGCTTACGCAGCCCGCGGAGCATTGGAGCAATCCCGAATCCGTCCGAGCCTGCTTGGAAACTCGATCGGTATTATACTGGCGACATGTTCGGGACCAATGCGCACCATTGAGAATCATTACCGACGAATTCTCGAAGGAAACGCCGCCGTTGATGAGACCGGGTTCCGGGAGAAACGTTATGATTATGGGGTGGGAGCACTTGCTCGTGCCTTTAATATTGGCGGCCTTTCCACAACTGTCAGTACCGCCTGCTCGGCATCGACATGCGCGGCCGGAGTCGCGGCAGATCTGATTCGGCAAGGGCAATTGGAAGCCGTTTTGGTTGGCGGTTCCGACAGCTTCAGCCCAACCACCCTTGTAGGGTTCGACGGACTGAAGGCAACCTCACAAGGAGTTTGCGCCCCGTTCTCACATCCGATCGGGCTGGTTCTTGGAGAGGCGGGAGCGTTTCTGATGCTCGAAGACGCCGACCGCGCACGCCGGCGAGGAGCTTCGATACTGGGGATCATACATGGATACGGATCCAGCAACGATGCGTACCACTGCTCCGCCCCCGACCCATCGGGCCGCGGACAGGCGCTTGCGATCAAACGAGCACTCGAGAATGCAGGCTGCGTTCCTGAGAAAATCTCTTATGTTAATGCACACGGTACCGGGACGACGGCAAATGACAAATCGGAATGCAGAGCACTTTCACGCGTTTTCGGATCTCATCTCGAACAGATCGGTGTAAGCTCCACAAAATCCGTTTTTGGTCATTGTCTGGGGGCCGCGGGAATTGCGGAAATAATAAGTACATTGGCCGGGGCACTGAACGGCTTCTATCCTCCGACCGCTAATTTTACGGGCTTACGGGACGGATGTGTGCTCGATACGATTCCCAATGTAGCGCGTCCCCGCACAGACAACCGGCCGTTCTTGAACAACAATTTCGCCTTCGGAGGACACAACGCGTCCGTCGTGGTACAGCCGGGCGACGTACCGATTTCGTCCTCGGCATCCTTTGACAATTCCGAAGAGGTGTTCATAACAGGCTGCGGAGCGGTGACTCCGGCGGGAATTGGGATTGACTCACTATTACGCATGATATCGAAAAACCGTTCCAGTATATCGTCTGGTCGTACGGCCCAGGATTCACCACTGAAGATACCGGCATTTCAGGAGCGAGATTTCGATAGGCGGCTGAATTTGCGAAACATGGATAATGCCGGTCGATATGCCTCGGTTGCCGTAAAGCTGGCGCTTCAGGAAGGACGGTATCCCGATCGGCCGAAAAACCTGACCGAGTTGGGGTTCTATATGGCTCAATCAAGCGCACCGGTATGGGCGGAAGAGGAGCATATTACCGGAGTGCTGTCGCACAATTACCATGTCGACAGGGTGCATGCGTTTCCCTGCATTGTTCCGAATTCCGTTGCGGGAAACGTCTCTCGTGCATTATCGATACAGGGCCACAATGCCGTGTTCTGCGGCGGTCCCGGTGCGGGTCATGTTGGAGCCGGACTAGCCGAGGCGGCGATTCGGGCCGGTCATGCCGATTCCGTAATATGCGCCTCATCCGACGAGCTTTCGGCACGAGAAATTGCGGACATGGTATCCGCCGGACTCATCGCGCCGAAAATGCATGGCGTGCCCGCCGAGGGAGCAGCCGCTCTATTGATCGAGCGAGGTTCACGGCCGGATACCCGTTCGATTTCTCCGGTCGCGAAGATATGCGGAACCGCCTATGGCACCGAGAGGAATACCGATCCGAAGACATACACCGACGGCCTCGTAAAAGTCATGGAAATATGCCTGAAACGGGCCGGTATCGGCCCCTCAGATATCGACGTAGTCTGTTGTCGGGACCATGATCGAGTAGAATCGGCGGCGGTCGGGCAAGTGTTCAGTCACAGGCAGACGGTTCGAATGGACGTGTCCGGTCTGGTGGGAGTAGCGGAGGCTTCATTTCCGCTGGTGAACCTCTGTAGCGCCCTCTTCAGCCCCACAATTGCCGATATGTTTGAGAATTATTATATTTTGTCGCTTTTTGCCTCCCGGTATGGCGTAATGAGCACACTGGTTTGCCGGAGGATCACGTCAAACAAGTTATAGCCTATGATAACCGATGAACAACAAGCGCTAATCCGCGGGAGAGTGGAAGTTATTCGCCCGCTAAAAGAAGAACTCATTCGCAGGCTCAACCTACCGTATGAGCCCGACGATCTCCATGAGGACATCTCTCTTCTCGGTGCCGGATTGGGCCTCGACTCTCTTGATGCACTCGAGATCGTTCTTTGTGTCGAGGGCTGTTTCGGCGTGAAAATTCCCGACGACGACAGTTCGATCCTTAGGTCGATCAATACAATTGCCGATTATGTGTTGGAGAAGAAGGCCGACGAGGGAGGTAATAAATGAGAGAACTGCCCCTCAAGAGCCGGCTTGCCTCTAACGGCGCGGAATTCGAGAATCGCTTCGGCGTTGAAATGCCAATACGATTCCAGGACAAAGCCACGGAGTACAAGCTGATACGTGACGCCGTCGGGGTTACCGATTTTTCGTTTATGCAAAAATTCCGGGTTCCCGAAGAGACCGCAATAGATTTTCTCGATGGGCTACTCGCCGGAAACGTCGCAAAAACGCGGTTCGGTCGGATTCTTCATACCTTTATAGCAGACGATGCCGGAAAACTCGTGGCCGACTGTTATGTAGCCAACAATGACGAAGAGTTTATCGTTCTCTGTGAAAGCATACTCCCCGACAACGAAATTCGGGATTTATTCATGAACTTCGGAGGGACCGACGCCGGACTTGAGGATCTCACCGACAATCATGTAGTAATCAACCTCGACGGCTACCAGGCCTGGAAAGTAGCTCAAGATCTTTTCGGTGCCGACGTCATGGGATTGCCGTACCTGTCCCTGGAAGTTTACAAGTACGAAGGTGTCGACGTACGACTCATGCGCGCCGGGAAGACATCGGAATTCGGTTACAGCTTGCTGATACCGGTTGAGAACGCCGATTTGCTGTTCGACAAAGTCCTGGAGAAGGCCCGAAAAGTCGACGGCGCCCTGTGCGGCTTTGACATTCATAATGACCTGCGTCTCGAGGGCCGATTTTTCAATTTATATGCTGAGGGCCTCAAGGTGGGTGATCCTCTCACACTGGGGCTTCAGTGGATGATAGATTTCGACAAAGAAGAGTATCGCGGCCGACAAGCTATTATGGACCGCAGAGCCCAAGGCCCCCACAAGAAGATCATCGGTGTACGCGCCGCGGCGGACGAAGCCGCGTTCATTCCGGGAGCGTCGTTGTATGCTGGAAAAGACGCTGTAGCGAACGTGGTTGCCGTGACATACTCCTATACCCTTGACGCCGGTATCGGACTGGCTCTGTTCCCATTCGACATTGCCTATGCGGGACTCGAGTTCACGATTGGCGGACCCGACGGTTCCGCGGCAAAAACGATTTCGATGCCGCCGATTATACCGAAAAGCCTCACGGTGAGACTGGATGAGCTATGACGGGTTAACGGTGTACTGCGCTGCACAGCGGTGTCGAAGCAACCCCTCCGGGCGGAACGAAGTGTCGAACTATCAAAATCCGAAATGAATTCGTATGGACCTTGAGAACAAAACTGCGGTTGTGACCGGTGGGTCGCGAGGCATTGGTGAGGCTATTGTCAAGGAGCTTACCGATGCCGGAGCGAGGGTTTATTTCACTTTCCATCGCAACCGGGAAGCCGCCGAGAAAACTGCGAAAGAAACGGGCGCCCGTCCTTTGCAGTGCTCGCAACGAGATTCCGATGCAATAGAAGCCGCGGTGCGGACCGTGCTCAATGAGCAGGGACAGATAGACATTCTGATCAACAATGCAGGTATCACCTCGGACCAGTACCTGATGATGATGTCTTTCGAGCAGTGGGAGAAAGTCATCGATGTTAATCTTCATGGGGCATTCAGATGGGTGAAAGCGGTTTCACGCGCAATGATGAATGCTCGGCGGGGAGCTATTGTTAACGTGGCTTCGGTATCCGGCCTTATTGGTACGGGCGGTCAGACAAACTATGCAGCCTCCAAGGGTGGCATTATTTCCTTCAGTCGATCGGCCGCCGCGGAGCTTGGCCCGAAAGGAATTCGAGTCAACACCGTTATTCCGGGCTTCATCAAGACCGATATGACCGCGGTTATGCCTCGACAGGTGAAACGTCAAAACGCCGAACGAATTCTTCTAAAGCGTTTCGGTGAGCCCTACGAAGTCGCACGTGTAGCGACATTCCTGGCGTCCGAAGCGGCATCATACATTGTTGGGCAAACGATTGTAGTTGACGGTGGCCTCAGCGCCACCGCTACGGTGTAAGGACTGGTATGAGCACGATTGCCTTTCTTTTTCCCGGTCAGGGTTCTCAGCATGTTGGCATGGGACGCGATCTTTTTCGCGAAAACGACGGCTACTTGAAAGAGCTGATCACATTCGGCTCAGAACTGGTCAAAGATGACCTTGAACGTATTTGTCTCAAGGGTCCCGATAGCGTTCTGGTAAAAGCGCACTACCTGCAACCGATTCTAGCCGCCGTATGTCTTGGGTATTGTAGACGAACCCTGCAGTCCGGCATACGCCCGGACTACATACTTGGGCACTCCCTTGGAGAGATCACGGCCCTGGCTGTTTCCGGAATCATCTCCGACCGGGATTGTATTGCGATGGCGGCCGAAAGAGGTCGTCTCATGGATGAAGCCGCCGAAAAATGCAATGGGGCAATGATGGCGGTTTTATTTATGTCTCTCGATGAAGTGATGAGCATCCTCGAAGAAATCGGTGAGCTGGAGCGTCTGGTAGTAGCAAACGATAACGCACCCGATCAGGTTGTCTTATCCGGCGACATCAACCTCCTCAAGGTGTTCGCCGCTCGGGCTGATTCGAAGCATGGGGCGAAATCAAGAATGCTTCAGATATCCGGCCCCTGGCACAGTCCATTTCTCAGGGATGCGGCCGCGCAATTCGAAGTCTGGGTAAGAGATGTAGCTTTCAAAGCTCCCAAATCGCCTCTCATAATGAATGCCTCGGCTACCGAAGAAACCGATCCAAACCGAATTAAATACCTGGTCACGAATCAACTGGTGCGCCCGGTGTATTTCAGGCAATCGATGGCGGCTCTCCACGAGAGAAAGGTCGATACCCTACTCGAGATTGGCCCGGGAAGGGTTCTTCTCGGCCTCGCCCGGGTAAACGGGTTCAAGAGAAATTACACCACACTCAACGTAAACGATCTTCGAGGGGTGCGTAGCGCAACGGAAACACTGGTTGATACGCCACTGTAATTCGGAAATTCCTTATCGTTTCGCTGTACTATTCCTGTGGTGGAGGAAAAAGTTTTTCGAATTTGAGTAGAATTGTCTTGTCTCCGGTAATCACCAGACGCCGTTGGGCCAGTGCTTTCCGCATATCAATCGACCTTCGGAAAACCTCTGACCATGTACTTGTTTCGCAGGCAATCTCCATGTCCGGATTTCCGACTGAGCCCGTAACGATACGGCAGGTACCTTTTTCGATTATAAGTCCGTATTCTTTCTCGGTATCTGTGAAGGTAAACTGAACTCTTGCCTCAAGACGACCGGCCGACGAGGGATCAAAGCATTCCGCCATTTCAGCCAGAACCAGATCCATATCGCTTAACACTGCATCTCGAACCGCATCCAGATCCTGCGCCCGAGGCCCCAGCTCAGCCGATTTGCGCCAGTACACCTCGCTGTACATCATGAACTGCTCTGCATCTCGAGCCAACTGTATCGAAACCTGAGTCTGCGTTTCTTCAGACACTCTCCCGCTCTGTGCAAGCTGTAGTCCTGCCTGTTCGAGGCCGGTCGTGACAGCTTTGAGCTTACGGGGACGACCTTGCTCAAACGAGAGAAGGTATGCCTCCGGACGCTCCAACGCGGCGCAAAGCGTCATCTCCAGGCCACGAGCCAGTGCCCTGAATGTTTCCCGTAGACCGTCGAAGTTTTCCGTTCCAGGGAGGGCGCCCGCACTGATATACCCGACGCCCTTGTTTTTCCATACTTTCGGATACCGAACTCCGTTCCGGATAAATCCCGAACCGGTCTGTTCGCTTGTTCCCATTGTCACCGGTAATGTCCTCTCAAAAAAACGCTTCAGACAGGAACTCATCCCGTAGTGATATAAGGGTGTGGAGCAAAGGAGAATATCCGATTCCAAAAGGATTCCAAGGAGTCTTGTCATGTCGTCTTCGAAAATGCATGTACCGGAAGAAGCCGGAAGACAACCGCAACATCCGGTGCATTCATTGACATCAGCCCGCGCGAGATCGATATCGACGAGTTCCGCTCCGGCGCGCAAAGCCCCCCGCGCAACAATATCGGTAATCCGATTTGTATATCCACTTTTTCGCGGAGAGCCTCGGACCAGAAGGATTTTCATAATTTTTCCTCAGTCATGGCAAGTGTCAATGAACCCTTTGCTATCGGCTTTCTACCCACCGAAGCCTCTACCATATAGGTATACAAAGCCCCGTAGTTTTTATCCGCATGCGCGGTCATTTCCATAACCTGCCCAGGAACTGCCGGGTTGAGAAATTTAACGTTTGCCGCGGCAAGCAGGAAAATTTCCGGGTCGTCGGTCTTTTCTTCCCCTTCTTCTCGACGGGTGAATCCCCACAGGAGCCCGCTGGTCTGCGCCAGAGCATCAATAACCAACACCCCCGGCATAATCGGCCTACCGGGAAAATGGCCGGTAAAATGAGGCTCGTCCTCCAGAAGCTTTCGTTGTGTGGTGATGAAGCGATTTGCAGAAAACCGAACGACCCGATCCACAAATAGAAATGGAGGGCGATGTGGGAGAATCGCCTCAATTTCCTTACGAGTAAATACTGTTTTACGTTCCGCCATCCCGAATTCCCCAGAGTGAGTTAATCATGTCTTACATTCGGTCGCCGGTGGCCCGTCATCGGTGTATCCCGCAAATGCGACCGGCCGGACTTTTTTGCGGTTTATTCAGAGCCGGCAAGTTCCGGTCCGTCTATCCCGGGTATCGCTTTCGAAAGCCGGCCGTTATGGCTTGCGCCTTTTTCAGCTCGTCCGCGATCATTTTTCGTACTCGTTCGGCAAACTCCGTCGGGCGCTCCCCTTTTTGGGAAAAAACCGGCGGCAGAAAACGGATCTCATAGGCGAATCGCTCCGGAGGGAAGTAACTTTTCCATCCTTTTGTCATAAATGGCACTTCGCTAAAAAGCGCCACCGGTACGACCGGATAGCCTGTCTGAATCGATAATCGAAAGGCGGAATCCCGGAATGCCTGAAGTTTTCCTCGACGGGAGCGCGTGCCTTCCGGAAATATCAGAACATTCGTACCGGAATTCAGTACCTTCAGACAGTCGCGGTACATCCGGCCGAGAGATTCAAGCGATCCGGGCTGAGTTGAGATGAATTCTACGTACTTCACCAGAGCGGCATATATTGGTAGCCGCGCATGCTTCTGCTTTATAACAACCGACGTGTTTGAGACGAAACTCAGCATCATTGGCGCATCGAGAACACCAATGTGATTGGCCGCATAAATAACCGGCCCTTTACCCGGATGAATCTCCCCTGTCACTGCTCTGAATCGATAGATCCGTAATACCGGCAACCACCATTGCACGAGAAACCTCAGGAAAAACCGCATCGACTTTCGCAACAGCAACTCGCGTAGTTTCGGGCTGGGAAAAAGAACCAGTGTTACAGGAAGCACCATCAAAAGAAAACCTAGGACTCCGAGCAAGTATCCGGTATGTCCGAGAAAAATCGTCAAGACTCGTATGGGACCGGGATACCGTCTGGAACTTCTCATGTACTTAGGCATTTTTCATACGGAGAAAGGTGATTTGAATTGCGAAAACGGCGGATGCCGGGAATCTTTGTCGGACACTACAGGGTTTTCAATAGGCCAGATAATGCCAAGATCAGGATCGTTCCAGGGCAACCCACGATCGTACTCCGGGGAGTAAGGGGTATCCACTTTGTATAGAAACTCGGTATCGGTGGTCAGTGTACAGAACCCATGGGCAAATCCCCCGGGCACAAGCAACATCTTACGATTTTCCGCGGAAAGCTCGTGACCTTCCCATTGCCCATAAGTCGGAGAATTCTTTCGCAGATCGACAATGACGTCCAGAACCGCTCCCTTGACCACCCGTACCAGTTTTGTCTGCACCATGGGAGGAAGCTGAAAATGCATACCACGCAGTACTCCGGCCGGTTTGGATATGGAGTGATTATCCTGGACGAATCGTACCGCTATACCGTGCTCCGCAAAAGCCCGTTCCGAATACGATTCCAGAAAAGCTCCTCGCTTATCCTCAAATACTTTCGGCACGATTACTAGCGCCGAATCGAACTTTGTCGGTATGAATTCCATAGAAAACCTATCCAGGCCGGACGAACCGGCGACCAGAAATTTGATTTACAATACAGGCGACAATCTTTTGTGATATCAAGACTCCCTAGCCCAAGTTTCGCAACCAACTCACGGCGTCTCTCGACTGCGAAACTTGGGCTAATCCAATCCGCTCCGGTATCCATCTTCTTCCAGAAGTCGCATGAGGTATTGTCCATACGAATTCTTGCTCATAGTCGCAGCGATCGATATTACCTGATCGGCCTCAATATACCCCATCTTGTACGCAATTTCTTCCGGACAAGATACTTTAAGCCCCTGTCGCGACTGAAGTGTCTCGACAAATGTAGATGCCTGAAGCATCGATTCGTGAGTTCCGGTGTCGAGCCAGGCAATGCCACGTCCCAGAAGGACCGCATCAAGTTCACCACGCTCAAGATACATCCGGTTTAAATCCGTAATCTCCAGTTCGCCACGCGCCGAAGGTTTGAGCGACTTAGCCCACTCAATCACACGATTATCGTAAAAATACAGACCAGTCACCGCATAGTTCGATTTTGGATGCATTGGCTTTTCCTCGATGCTCGTGGCGTGACCATCGCCATCGAAATCCACGACACCATACCGTTCGGGATCATTTACCCAGTATCCGAAAACGGTCGCACCCTTCGCCTTGGCTACAGCGGTATTTAGTGACGGGCGAAGTCCCTGCCCCCAGAAAATGTTGTCTCCCAGGACCAGCGCTACCGGGGAATCTCCTACGAATTTTTCTCCTATTATGAAAGCCTGTGCCAGGCCCTCAGGTTTCGGCTGTACTGCGTAGGAGAAAGCAAGCCCCCACTGCGCACCGTCGCCCAGGAGTCGTCTGAATCCGTCCATATCTTCGGGAGTGGTGATAATGAGAATCTCACGAATACCCGCAAGCATGAGAATAGAAAGCGGATAATAGATCATTGGTTTGTCATACACCGGAATCAACTGCTTACTGACTCCCAGCGTTATTGGATAGAGTCGTGTACCGGATCCACCGGCCAATATAATGCCCTTTGTGCCGTCCATAACCTTTTCCCCTCTCTGGTGCTCTATCAAGCGGACACCGACGCCAAGCGGCGCTCATTACCCACTCCCTGCGTGAAACGTGATTGCGTAACGCCGGACCTCCACATTCCTCCCGCCCCCCGGCGGGAACGGCCACCGGCCTAAATTTACCCGAATGATGCCGACCTGCCCAAATAGCAAAACGAGGTAAGCCGGGAATGAATTACAAAATAACATCAGGTGGCGGTATTCGGCATCCCCCAGCCTCCGATAATGAATGCACGGGATTACTTAGGGTTCGCGCAGAAATAAATTTGCATTTTCTCGCGCAGCTATTTTTTTGGATATCGGGGCGCATCTCGCAGAGCCATGGCAACGGCGCTATGCTCAAGAGATGCAACGCGATGTGGTGAGCGTGTCGAACCAAAGATATCCGCAAACAAGAGCAAGCGAAAAATGTGAAGTTATTTCTGCGCGAGGCCTTGGAACTGGATTTCAAGCAGATCGCAGGCTGAATGCTCCTCCCCCGCCCATTGTCCCCAGGCAATGACGATAAGTTAGTTTTATGGTGTGATTGGGCAAAAAGACGGGCTGAAGGGCTGAATACCGCCCAAAAAGGCTGTCCGATGAACTTGGGTAAACACATTTCGTTTCTCGTGAGAGTACGTAGCCGAATGCTAATTCCGGTAAACCTTTCCTCTCGCAAATAGGATACCAGCAGTATGTCGGAAAGTGAAAACGCAGGCCCCTTTCGCAAGGTAGCGACAAAATTTCTCACCTATCTCGAGAAACAGCGCGACTATTCGGCTCATACAATCCAGGCGTATCAACGAGATCTTCTTCAATTCGAATCTTTTGGTTTGGAGAATCTCGGGGAATCGTTTCCGGTCACGCAAGCCGTCACGAAGGGATTCATGCGCCTGTTCCTGTATTCATTGCGAGACAACGGAGATAAACCACGATCGATTGCCCGGAAGCTCGCGACTTTAAAATCGTTCACGAAGTACTGTGTGCGATCCGGAGAGCTTCCTGCGAACACCTCAAAATCTCTCTCCACGCCAAAATTGGACCAACTGCTTCCTTCATTTCTTACCGAGAGGCAGGCCGACGCTCTTCCACTTACCGAGGATGCGCACAACGAGACCTCGGCACGAAATACGGCTATTGTAGAACTGTTCTATGGTACGGGGATTCGACTTTCCGAACTTCACGGGCTGAATATCGGAATGTTTGATCAACGAAATGGGGTGGTTCGGGTGTTTGGTAAGGGACGAAAGGAAAGAATTGTGCCCGCCACCGATGAAGCGCTATCCTGTATCGACCGGTATCTGCGCTATCGAAAGGGATTAAAAGAGACGGGGACTCCTCTTTTCGCTAATGGAAAAGGCGAGCGATTATCGATGCGCCAGATACAGAGGGTTGTAGAAAAAGCACTTTCTCGGGTTACGCTGCAAAAAAAGAAGAGTCCCCATGTGCTCAGGCACTCATTTGCCACCCACCTGATGGACGGGGGAGCAGATATCCGTGCGGTTAAAGAACTATTAGGTCATTCCTCGCTTTCCACAACCCAGGTGTATACCCACGTGTCCAAGGAGCACCTTCTGAAAGTATACCGACAAGCCCATCCCCGGGCATCGGAGTAACCTCGGAATTGATATCCGTTTCTCGCAAAGAAATCAAAATGCCTCAAAGGTTACCGTCGTTTTCTCACACTGAATCGCTCAGCCTGGTAGTCGTAACGGAATAGAGTCTCCAGAAATCGCGAAGAATGGCGGTAATGTTCAGATCGTTCTCGACTGCGAAACCTGGGCCAGTTTTTTTTCTGCGGGAAATCGGCTTTCCGCCTATCTTATTTATGGGGCAGGAATACACCGCCATTTTGCACCGGCCTGGGTGACACAAACACCAATCTACCCGACGGATGTCGTTGTTTCTTCGACTTCGGTTGTTTTCCTGGGAGTTCCGTTTTTTTTGAAAGGATACATTAAATGAATCATAAGATTGTTTTCGGCATTTTCTCGTGTTTTCTGGTCCTGCCGCACGTGGGAAGGTCCGACGAAATAGACGAGCTGATTTCGACGGTGAATCCCCCTGCCCGGTTTGCCGATTATACACCCGATTTCAGCGTTGATTCCCAGGATGTTACCTTTCAGTGGGCCGGGGGACCCCGCACCGAAAAAATCCACGTAATCAAAGACGGTAACAAATGTGCCGCATACGTGAGAATGCAAGGCTCCGCTTACGACGATGGGGTATTCCTTCTTTCCTATGATCCCGCGGGTGCTCCGGAGTCAATCGAATACCCGAAAGGACGGTTCCACCATGACACCGAATTGGGTCCACAATTGGGTGTCAGCCATCTCTATGCGGACAATGAGGCTATGCCGGGTTCTGCCGAAAGTGAGTTCTCAGGCGGTGGAGAAACAATTACCCTGACGCGAACACTCAACGGCCAGATAAACAAGTTCACATTGAGCGTTGATCCGGTGCTGGGATATGTTGTCGATGCGGACTGTACCATTCGCTCGGGCGTGAGCAAAGTACGAACAAAGGCGGTTGGGCTGGCAGGTGGATTCCCGGTGTGGCCCGACGATCTCTATTACCGTTTTACCGTCTACACTCCTTCCTCGGGGGGATACACTGGATACTACAATAACGGCGCCGTACTCAATAAGCAAAATGACAATCGTAATATGCAATTCAGGGACGCGGGGTTCGTCGGGTTTTTGGACAACGAAGACGGGTGGGGATATGCGATATCACTTACCTGTGGGGCACCCACTCAAAAAGTGAATATGTGTGGTCCACATAACTCCTACCACATTTTTCTTGATGTGCCGTCCGACAGAAAAGTACGGCAGCGGCTTGCGGGGATACCGCCGGAAATTGTGGACTACCTTGAGGAGAACATGAGTCTCAAATACCAGGGCACATCGATTGGGATACTTCCGATCGGAGTTGATGCCGATTTTGAGAATCAACCGATATCCATAGACACGTTCATGCCGGGGCTGTGGGACGGCCGATTCTCCATCAGTCCGGAGGGCAAGGGGTACGAAGGGGGAAAATGCCTGATACTCACGGGAACGGCTTCGCCAATTACTCCCAATCTGTTGCTTAAACACGTTGGTTCCCCGTACAAGCTCGAGGCCATGATGAAGGTCGAAGGAAGTGGGTCCGCCTATATTTCCACGGTTACAAAAGAGTGGAGCAGCGTACGAAGTGCGGACAAAAGATTCACCTACTACTATTCCGACACCGTTACCGCCGGCAATGGGTGGAAAAAAATAGTGATCGAAATGAACGCCGAAACGTTTGATCCGTTTCTGTCTCTCATTTTCCACGTTGAGAATGCAACCGCTTACATCGATAATTTCAGCCTCAAGCCAACCGATTCCACCTCGATCCGCAGACAGTCATTCGGAGCAAATGTACAAACAGGTACAGCCATGGTTCGACTCGATAAGGGCCGACTCACCATTAGTGGAACGAATTCCGCGGGTACTATTTCGGTTTATGACCTTGAGGGGAAACTGGTGGTGCAACGAGAGTGGACCGGAAAAGCGGTTCCGGGAGAACCCCTGAACCTTGCTCCCCAGACGTACCTTTCCACTTTTGAACCGATTGCCGAGAAAAAAGGGAAGACAATCGCCGGCCTTCTGCACGTTCTGCGTTGAGCCGGGCCTATCAGGCAAAAAAGAAATGATTAGAACAGGAACGTTCTTCCACAACAATAGCCGGAACAGAAATGAACTTCCTTCTGTTTCGGCCACTGTTTTAATCAATTAATTA
>CAYFVL010000068.1:0-22247 GCA_964346405.1 uncultured Fibrobacterota bacterium | reverse complement strand
CGGTACTCGTACTCAGCGAAGCTGAAAGCTGAGCGGTACTCGATTCCACACTCGTTTGTCCGGAAACCAAATGGCGCGAAATCACGGGTACTATCAAGCGCGAGGGTGGCTTCGGGCGATTCTCTTTTCCACGAGACAATTCGAGTACGAGTACCGTCCCTGACGGGACTGAGTACCGCTGCGCTGAGTACGATATGCAAGACGAAATAACAAACTGTTGTTCACTGTATTTCGTACTCGTACTCAGCGAAGCTGAAAGCTGAGCGGTACTCGATTCCACACTCGTTTGTCCGGAAACCAAATGGCGCGAAATCACGGGTACTATCACGCGCGAGGGTGGCTTCGGGCGATTCTCTTTTCCACGAGACAATTCCGACGAGACTGAGTACCGCTGCGCTGAGTGGGATATGTGTCTTGACCCTACCCAATCGTATCGCTTTGCGGTGGGGTTATCTTTCAATCCAGAACCGCTTGCCCTCATATTCCACCTGAATCCGGTTCCGCTCAATTTTGACAACAGTTATACCGCCCGAAAGCGACTGCCCCGCGCGCGCCGCCGTGCTTGAGCCGCCGGGAAGAGTGAGCATTGCCATTGGATTACTCTCGTTCCACATTATACCGGTGATTGTAATGCCCGGCGCGGTTACCGTCTTTTCCGGCTTTGAAACTTTTCGAACAGGTCGTTTGGAGGGAGTCGGTTTGAGTTTCGGTTTGGGTTTCTGCGCATACGCAAGAAACGGACTACGTCCCTTTTTCTCGTACCTGGTGGATGGATAATTCGACAGCGCTTCTACGGTTATCGTTTCAACACTCTCGCCCGAAATCCGATCGTCGGTGCGATCGGCCACAAAGCGCCATATCAGGAATGAATCGTACACATACACGGGTACGGCTATGAGTATCAGAACTATAAGCAAAATCTTTCGTATCATCGTAACTCCATGCCGACTGAATACTCATTGTTTGTACCCAACACCGGCCTCCACCGACGCTTCCAGCACGACGAAATCCAGGAACAACTCTCCCCCGTCGTGCTTTCCCTCTTTATCGCTGGTTATCATCAACTGCCGAACACGCGACGAATACTCGGCGTTTTCTATCCCATCGACGAACCGACACAAGCTTTCGTAGGAACCGGCGCCCTCGAATACCAGGGGATGCTCTATCCAGTTTTCGGTCACGACCGCATCACCGGAAAGCACTTTACCGACCGTACAGTCCTGGGAATCGGCCAGAGCGTAAACGCCTTCCACAACCTCGGTTTCATTGAATTCTTTCAGGCTCTCTCCAGTGCCAAGGATCTCTTCCACTGCATCCGAACGTCTGGTAAGAACCGCGGTTTCAACCACGATCGTTTCCGCACGGGCGATAAACGCGATATCCTGCATCACGCCACGGATACGCTCGTACTGCCTGATCGCAAGTGGCGCCTGAATATACCACGCAACACCGGCCAATGCGGCGACCCAGGCCACAAGGCCGATATACCATCGGAAATGAGTAATATGTTTAAATGCCGTCATGTTAATTCATCGCTCGAAATCGTATAATTCCAGGGTCCCCTATCAAACGAAACTTCAGTAATCTTCGTACCGTCAAACTTCTTCATGACATTCAAAAAAGTTTACAAAAAGTAGACATTTCGACACTGAAGTGTCGGCCATCGTTTTCTTTTACTTTCCTATTCTCAGGCAAATCGTCTACAGCTCAAAACGTCCGCCCACCTTCACTCGCATCACCGATTTCCCCTGCCTTCTCTTGCCGAGTTTGGTTTGTTCGCTGTATACCATACGCGTATCGGACACCCCGCTAATCCGTTCGAGATTTTTCAATAACGACGGGATAACTCCAGTAGAGTATGACAAGGCAATAATCTCCAGATCCCATGTTTCCGAATCCCGCTCGACAATGGAAATGCGCTCGGCCCATATTCCTTCGGGAAACGCATCCTGCAGCTCGGTGAGTACGTGTCCAACCGCGCTTTCTCTTCCCAGCAGCCGCAATTCACCCGAATACCGTTTGTTGAGTTCCCTGAGCCGGCTCTGTTCCTGTTCGAATTCCGCAATGTCCCGTCGGATAGGAGCCGCTTTCTGTCGCACCGAGTGCTCGACCGCAAAGAGCGAACCGGCCGCTACCCCGAGAAGCGCGAACATTCCGCCTGCCAGAAGCAACGCCGTTCGCCCCCATTTCAGGGTACGTTTTCTCTGCTCCCCTAGTCTGCGAGCCGCATCGGAATCGTCAAGCGGGGTGAAATCAAGGCGGGTCGGTTCACCGAACGCGGCGGCGTATGCCCGATGGTCGCCCGGGACAACACCGGGAATCGCCGGAGCGGGTGTAACGGTGTACCCCGGAATCTTTTCCGGCGGGAATGTCTCTGTTTCCGAGGGAGCAGTCACAATCAGATCGGTCTTTTTGTCCGACAATGCGCTACAGAGCCCGGCGATCTCGTCTGGCGGTATACCGGAAATCTCACGTTCCGACGCCCAATGGGTGAGAAGTTTCACCAGACGGCCCTCGTTCACAAATCCAAACAGTGTGCCAGCGTTCCCGGTCTGCACCAGGATAAACGGCTTTTTGACATATTGAAAGTACAATCGCCCGAGATTCCACAGCGGCGCCGACAAAGAGGCAATGACAGCATCAGCGAAGCGTACGTCTCGACAAGCGTTCTCAAGCGCTTCTTTTCTGATACATACGGCAAACGCACGGTTTTCGTGTACCGCCCACTCGGTGACCGCATCGTTCTCCGAAAGCCCGACCGGGCGAACCCGTTCCCGGTTCGAATCAATCCAGTCATCTGCTTCACCATTGATTTCTTCGGAGATGAATGTCACGGGAGTTGTCCCCAGATCGGCATGAATGACCGGAGATCGAAACAATTTCGCCATCCGCCCCGCAACCCCGCCTCTCGCCAGAACCCTGGCCCCCGTCCCGTTTCGCGCACAAAGCACTAAACGTTCACCATCGGTGCCCCAGGCCAGATCCCAGTGAGGATCGAAAACGTGTCGTATGAACTGCACTACACTCATTTATTCGCCTGTCCGCCGCCTACTGCCACGTTTTCACTATCTGATTCGACGGCCAGTACGTGCCGTCTTCGAGGAATACAAATACTCGATAGTAATATGTTCCTGACGATAAAGGCGTCTCGAAGGCATTGAGGGCTCGTCCGTCTTCGGCGTAGCCGCGCTGCATACGCGGAAGCGGTTCGTCAATGGTATTGTTGCTTCGATACAAACCATACCCCTTCATATCATCCGGCCACTTCGAGAGGAAAACATGCCACTGGTTTTCCTCTTCTTCTATTTTGAGTACCGCTCCGAGACTCGGTACCGCATTACTCAGCGTGCGATTGCCGAGTGAGTCTTCGACTGCAACCGCGTACCACACTATCGAATCGGCCGGAAACGAAACACCATGAGATGTACCCGTCCCGACATCTTCGTATTCCGCCGCATCCATATCGATATCTCGACTATTTGAACTGAATAGAATATATCTTTTCAGGATTGATGATTCGCTGCTGCTCCAGGTCAGCCGAGCACTCGTTTCAGTCAGTTCTTCGGGGACAGTTTTCAAAATAACCGGATCGGGCATTGCTTCATCGGAAAAGAACTTCACCACTTCCCCGGCCCCGATTCGCCCGGTCTTCGAAACCGTCGCCACCATGGCCCACCATGCACGCGTTCCGGTAATGCCGTCTCGGGCAAAGGATGTTGAATCTCGACCGAGTATGCGTACATAAGGTATCGAAGTATCCCCGAGCACTGTTGTGTCGAAGGCAGTCGAATCAAAGTATACCCGGTACTCCTGAAAAAACGGATCCTCGTTCGCATCCCACACCAGTACCACCCTGCCGTCGCTCATCGAGTCGGGATGGACCGTCAAGTCCGACGGAGTAGGGATGCCCGAATCGGTGACGAAAGAATCAATACTACTGACCGCAAAAGTATCCGTAACCGCCCAAACCCATAGCGCGGTATAGTATCGAGTGCCGGGTTTCAGCCCGACAAGTGTATGCGAGGTATCACTCAATGTATTATAGATACGCGATGTGTCCGTGCAGGGCGTCGATGTATCCGGAATTACGGTATCGCAATATACGGCATAGCTCTCAAACAGCATCTCCTCGGCGGCACTCCAGTGCACCGATACCGAAGAAATCCCGATTGACTCATTATCAATGGTAAGAACCGGTGGGGTTGGGATATCGGATCGGGTCGTCACCTTTACCGGCTCACTTCCGACAGTCGGACTGGTGGAATCGAGCACGAAAACGCGGAACCAGTAATCAGTATCTGGTGCGAGGCCTGTGATCTCTTTGGAATACCTGTCTTTTACCCGAATGAAACCATTGGTAACCGAGGTATCCCGCACCGAATCCACGTACTCTGTCGTATCGGCGAAAATCCCGAATGGCCGACGGTCATCCAACCAGGTGCTTTGCCATTCAAGAACAACGGAATTATGCGTGATGCGCGTGGTGTCGGGGTCCTGAATGGTTATCCGCAATGAATGAAGATCCTTCAGCGTAATGGTATCGACCACATTACTTATCGATATCGCTCCCCTGTTGGTGCGTACGAACGCACGGAAATAGTACCGTGTCGAAGGCTCCAGTCCTCCAATGATGGTGAAAGTATCCTGTTGAAAAATGAGTGAATCCCCGAAAAGGTCGAATGTATCGACATTTCCAGCGGTATGATACCATATCTCGTACTTTCGGAAGTCTTCCGTTTCGGCACGGGTCCACCGAAGCGCGACCGACGTGTCTGAGGCGGCGACGGTTGACAGTTCAACCGAATCGGGCGCATCACCTTCATAGTTTTCGTAATCGGCACACCCCAGGATTGCCAACACGGCAAGGACTACCGGCCAAATCTGTGCGGTTCTGATCATGGTTCAACCTCTTTTTTTCCGGACCCCGGATCAGTGTACGTTTCGCTGTTCTTTCGGACATTCTCGGACATACACATTAAATATTTGTGGACGGCCGCCACGCGGAACAAAGATCAAAATAACTTCTGGTAATTCAGGTCACGAACATGCACCATTTTTTGCTTAACCCATGTTCCGCGGCCGACCATCTAATCGTGGCCGGTTCATTTTCTTCGAAACAAACTGTGATTTTCGAACGTTACTTATAGATGGAGATCTCATGCCCGAGGACTTATTCCGCGGATATTTGCGGGATTGCGCATTTTCGATTATTAAAATCGAAAAAAACGGCTATTTCAGGACTCATCACATTGTTTTGCCTTCGAGTGGCTTTTCCAAAGAGAAACAAATATTTTTTTTTCGTTTCACCGGCCGCGGCCCCTTTGCTATATTTGATAAGAAGTGCGTAAGGTATTCATAGGATGAAAGCTACACCAGTTGCGCAATCGGCAACAACAATATATTATTACTCGGTAACCAGCCAAATCGTATCCGACATTGAAATTGATTCCAGTATAAGGAAGGGGGACTCAATGCCTCGTTGTTTTTCTAAGCGTAATTCCCGGAGGGCCGCACTACTGCTAATGGTCGCCGTGTGTTTTGTTCGGGCGGATGAGAAGTTTTCGGGTTTGATCAAATCCCAGGAATGGGAGAAAGCAACCCAGTACGCCGAGGCGAGTCTTACGGCGGGCGCCCGGGATATCGAGGTATGGTTGGGCCTGGGGAGAGCATACGACGCCCTCGGGGAGCAGGACAAAGCACTGTCGGCTTACCAGTCGGCCCGGAAAATCAACCCCAGCGACCCGCGAGTCTACAACGGTTTGGGGATGCACAGCTTTGCGGCAAAGGATTTCGAAACCGCACTCAAGCATTTCCAGAAATCATACATTCTGGACCGCACGGCCAAAGCGGCCGAGGGTATTGCCCTATCCGCGGCCGAACTCAAGAATTGGGACAAAGCGCAGGATGCGGCCGAATCGGCGGTTAAGCTCGACGCCAATGTTCACGATGCACGAGTGATCCTTCGAGACATATACCTCAAGAGCGAAAAGTATGACGCCGCCGCGGAACAACTTGAGGTACTGGTCAAACAACAACCGAAAAACGTAAAGAACTGGAAAGATCTGGCGCTATGCTATCAGAAGACAAACAATGAGCAGGGACTGGCCAGGGTCGATCCGAAGATAGTTGAGCTGGATTCCAAGGATATCGAATCTCGAAGACGAGTTGCCGAACGGGCAATGAAGGCCAAGGATGATGCAACGGCCATGCGGGTTCTCAAAGAACTGGCTATTCTGACTCCCAATGATCCGAAGATCTTCAAGAATCTCTATGAGATCTCGAATAAAAAGAAGGAAACGCGTAATGCGATTCTGTATCTCAAAAATTACCTTGCCCTCGACTCCACCAGCGCAGATTCCTACAAAGCCCTTGGTGACCTTTTGTACGCACAGAACGACAAAGAAGGCGCCCTGGAGGCATACAGCAAGTCTCGATCGCTGAACGGTGATATCAAAGGTATCTACAAAAACTACGCGGATATCATTATCGAGCGCGGAATGGACAAAGAAGCCGTCTCGGTAATTCCGGCCGCTATTGCCGCCGGCGAGGCCGAGTTCCGACACTACAAGGCACTCGGGGATATCTACAGAGAGCAGGAGAATTTTCAGCAAGCCGCCGACATTTACCAGCAGGCGCTCACCATTGACGCAAAAAGTGTCGAAGTCCTGACCTCTCTTGCCCGGTCACAGGCAAAAGCCGGTAACGTCCAGGGAGCCATTCTTTCGTACGAGCAGGTGGTTCTGGTTAATCAGAATGCATCTGAAGAGTACAAAGAACTGGGTCAGTTGCACGAAAAGGCCGGTAAGCGGGAAAACGCGATAAATGCGTACATGAGGTATCTCGAAAAGGTACCTACCGACGGTCCCGTGGCAAAGAAAGTCGGTCTGTACCAGCACGAACAGAATAACTATCCCGAAGCGGTCAAATACCTGGAGATGGCAAAAGACGGCAAGTTGCACGATATAGAATATCTGGTGGCCCTTGGGGAATCCTACTATAATCAGAAAAACCACGGCAAGGCCGCGGAACTGTTTGCCAAAGCACAAGCAAAGAATCCCCCCGCCGATGTTAAAAAACGAATTCTGAAGCCTCTTGCGATCTGCTACGAAAAGGGTGGCAAAAGCGCCGAAGCCGCGAGAGCCTACGATCAGTACGTAAGCGTAGCCGGTAAAGATTCCGACGCCGCGTACCTGAGCGCGTTCCTTCGTGAAAACTCGGACCTTCCCGCGGCCATAGAGATCTATGAACGCAATGTACAGGTCTATGTGAAAGATCATCGAAATTTCCTTCGTCTGGGCCTGATCTATGCCAAAGACAAGGAGACTCTTCCGAAGGCGGAATCTCGCTTGAGCACTGCGGCCGCACTGCAGCCCACCGATGCTTCGATCTGGCGCAATCTTGCCCAGGTACGCGGCAAACTCAATGATTCCGCGAAAGAACTTCAGGCGTACCAGAAGCTTCTTGAACTCGAACCCCGGGACCTCGAAGCCAACCGTCGGGTCGGCTCGATACTCCTGGCGCAGGGCGAGCTTTCAAAGGCGCTCACTCACCTCGAGATCGTGCATACCAGCGATCCCAAGGACATAAAAACGATACTGATGCTGGCTGAGGGATACACAAGGACAAAACGTCCGGCCAAAGCGATGGAGCTTCTTGAAAAGGCGAAACTACTCGATCCGAAAAACCCGGACATTCGCCTCAAGCTCATTGAGTCGGCGGTAGCCGCGGGACAGAAGGACAAGGCCGAGAGCGAACGGGGAGCAATGGCCCAGCTCGATCGTGAAATCGTCGCCGGGGACAGTAAAGATGTCGATTCGCGAATCCGTCTGGCCAATTACGCCTACGAAAAGAAGGATGCTAAAACCGCCTACGAAACGTATGGCGAACTCGCGAAACTGACGCCGAAAGATCCGGAGGTATTCAAACGCCTTTATACCCTTGCTATGGCCAAAGGCGATAAACCAGCCTCGGTGAATCATCTGCGAAACTATATCGAACTACAACCCAGGGATGCCGAGGCTCACAAGAACCTTGGTAACCTGCTGTACGCTCAGAAGAAGACAGACGAGGCACTTGCCGCCTACCGGGAGGCGCTCAAGCTCAATCCCGAGATTAGAGGTTTCTACAAACAGTATGTCGATCTCGTAACGTCGAAAAACCTGCGGGACGAAACTATTTCCGCAATCAAGGGAGCAATTACGGCGGGCGAAGCCGATGCCGGCATGTATATCACACTTGGGCGTATCTACCAGAACTCGAAGCAGTACGCCAGTGCGATTGAAATGTATAAGAAAGCATTGGATGCGCAGCCGAATAATGCCGGAGTTTTGACCTCCCTCGCGCAGTCCCAGGCCGAGGCCGGGGATGTCAAAAATGCGATCCTCTCCTACGAGCAAGTCGTTTTGATCAATTCCGACGCCGCTGAGGAGCACAAAGCTCTTGGACAGTTGTTGGAGAAAGTAGAAAAACGGGACAAAGCTATGGAAGCTTATAAGAAATTCATAGCCAAAGTCCCCACCGACTACGAAGTTGCGCGAAAGATCGGGTTGTATGCGCATGAGCAGAAAAACTACCAGGAAGCCATCAAGTACATGAATATGGTGACCGACAAAAAACTGCACAATGTCGCATACCTCCGTGCACTCGGTGAATCCCACTACAACCTGAAAAACTATGCGAAGGCCGCTGAGAATTTCGCGCTCGTATGGTCGAAGAACCCTTCGTCCGGAGTCCTGGCCGAGGTGCTCAAGCCGCTGGGAGAATCCTATGAGAAGCTCAGCAAGCAGCAGAATGCCGCGGAAGCCTATGATGCCTACGTGAAGCTTCCGGGTGTTTCAGATCCGGATGCCTCCTTCAAGCGCGCTTACCTGCGAGAAAATCAGGATCAGGCTACCGCAATCCAGATCTACACTGCCAACACGAAGAGCTTCCCCAACGATGCACGAAACTTCTTGCAGCTTGGACTTATCTACTCCGAAGACAAAAACAAGCTGACCTCGGCGGCCACCATGCTGTCGAAAGCATCGACACTCGACTCCTCCAATCCCACTATCTGGGAAAAGTTGGGTGGAGTGTACGGAAAGTCCGGCGATACACAGAAGGAACTGGAAGCCTATCAGAAACTGCTGACAATCAAGCCCAACGATCTGGATGCAAACCGACGGGTCGGGACACTCCTGATCAAGAACAAGCAGTGGACGAAGGGCATCACCAACCTCGAGATGGTTCTTACCATGGCCCCGAAAGATGTCGAAGTGATGCAGATGCTCTCAGAGGGGTATCTTCAGACCAACCGTCCGGAAAAAGCCGCCGAGCTTCTTGCACAAGCCAAAAAGCTCAAGGGCGACGATATCGCCATTCGCGAACTTCTGTACCGTATCTACAAGGAAACCGGCAATAAGGCGCAGGCGGAAGCCGAGGTTAAGGAACTTATCGCCAAGTCCGACGACAACAAATACCGACTGGCATACGCTTCGGACCTCATGTCGCAAAACAGATACGATGAAGCCATGAAAATCGCGCGGGAAGTAAAAGAAAAAGATCCGGTAAATATCGAAGCGTTCATGCTTATCGGTGCCGTTCAAAAAGAAAATGGCAAACTCGATGAGGCCATCGAGACTTACAAGATGATATCATTTATCGATGAGAATCATGCACCCTCCCTGTACGAACGCGGAGATGTGTATCTCAGGCAGAAAGACTTGAATCGCGCGAAAGAGTATTTCGAACGAGCGATCAAAACGGATGGTAAATTTGCTCTGGGATATCTTGGACTGGCCCGTGTGGCGAAAACGAAAAACGATAATGGTGAATACCAGAAGTTCCTGGCTAAGGCAAAAGTGCTGGATCCGAAGCATCCCCAGATCGCGGCCGAAGCACAATAGTCGGTCTCGACCGTCCGAGTATATGAGGAATGGACTTCGTTGTTACGAGGCCGTTCCCATGCTACCATCATCGAAATCAGGCACGGCGTCTTTGCATTTCAGCGAGACGACCACACAACCGAGAAGTCCCATTCAATCGGCGGATTATTCTCCCACCATCGGATTCCGCCGGGTTACCCCGGGCTTTGCGGTTGACGGACCAGTATTCGGGGGACGTAACTTATGCGGTTAAATGTTCGAATTCTCATCATTGCATGTACTGCTTCGCTCATCCTGCAACCAGGGTCCTCGGCGGGCGATACAAAACTCGACGAGCTATACGCCAACCGCCGGTTCGACCAGGCTCTTGCCCACGCTGGAACAATTCCCGATAGTTCGCGAACAATCGAAATATGGTTAAAAATCGCGACGGCTCACATGCTTACCGACTCGCCCGACGACAGCATTCTTGCGAACGTGCGTGGTGCGCAGATGATCACGCCGAGTGATCCCCGAATCTATGCTTTTTTCGGGCGATACCACGCGAACAAGGGCGATTATCAGAAATCCTACAATGAATTCAAAAAAAGCTGGGCCATAACTCGATCTGCCCAGGCCGCCGTCGGGATGGCCTCCTCGGCACTCGCTCTGGAACAATGGGACAAGGCGGCCGAAGCCGCTCGAAATGCTCTGGACCTCGACAGCACACTGACCGGGCCGCGTGAAGTCCTGTACAAACTCTCGGCCCGCAACAAGGATCACGCCGAGACCGCTCGACACCTGTCGTTTCTTGTTGAACGTCGACCGGACAATGTCGAATATCTCAAGGAATTCGCCCGGTATCTGGATCTCACCGATCAGAGGGAAAAACTTGCCGAAATCGATCCAAAAATCGTATCCCTGGACTCAACCGATGTTCCCTCACGGCAGAGGCTCGCTCAACGCAAACTGGCCGACGGTGACACGGCGGAGGCGTATGAACTCTACCGTGAACTCGCAATCCTGACTCCGTCGGATCCCTCCATTTTCAAACAACTGTATCAAACAGCCCGGGGTATGGGCAACGATGACGATGCTCTGCTCTACCTGAAAAACTACCTGGTGCTTGACTCCACCAGTGCGGTCCCGTTTCGAATGCTTGGAGATATGCAGTTTCAACAGACGGCGTACAAAAAAGCGTACGAGGCATACAACCGTTCTCTCGCGCTCGATCCCACTCAGAAAGGAATTCGGAAGCGAATAGCCTGGATGGCGGTCAATCACGGCACCACTGAACAGGCACTCGATGCCTTGGTCGAAGCAATCAAGCACGGCGAGGCCGATCATAATGTTCGGAAAGCTTTGGGAGATCTTTACAAGGATAAGGAAGAGTACCGAAATGCACTGGTACAGTATGAAGCCGCCGGCGATGCCGACGATTCCCCGGCTCTTCTGAATGCACTTGCCGAGACCTATCTGGCCCTCGACAGCACCGAGGGCGCCATCAGCGTGTACGAACGAATCGTCTCACTGGACACTACCGCTACCGCCGTCTACAAAACTCTTGCCGACCTCTATGAAAAGACCGGCCGCCCGGCAAAGGCCCTTCATGCCTATGGTCGGGCATTCAAGGAGAAAGGCGGCGACCAGAAAACGGCCAAAAAGCTTGGAGTCTTTGCCTTCAAACAGGATTCCTGCGAATCCGCGATACGTTATCTGGAAACCATCACCGATGCAACGCTTCAGGACCGAGAGTTCGTAACCGCACTCGGTGTGTGCCTTCACAGGACGGGCAAGCATGAAAAAGCGGTTCGCCTCCTGACAAAGGCCGTGGAGAAACACGACTCAACGGACCTGAAAAGGGAATTGACCGAATACCTCGCGGACTCCTACGTTGCCCTCGAAGCCCCGGCAAAGGCAGCTAACGCGTACGATACGTTCATCTCCAGCACCGATGTCAAAGACAAAGATATCTACTTCAAGCGTGCACGGATACGTGATACGTCGGCGCCCGCCGAGGCAAAAGAGTTTTACAGGGAGAATACAAAACTTTTCTCCGACGACTATCGCAATTACTACCGACTGGGCCTTCTGTATGCCGAGGAAGCAAAGATGCTGGACTCCTCATCGATCTACCTGGCAAAAGCAGCCTCCCTGCTCCCCGACAGTGCAGCCGTGTGGCGTTCTCTGGCCAGGGTCGAACAGGAGCGCGGCGATGACGCGGCCGAACTCGCGGCACGTCGAAAGATTGTCGATCTGGATAGTTCGGATGCCGTATCACATCGTCGAATTGGTGTCCTGCTGATTGAACAGAAAGATTTTTCAGGCGCCAAATCGAGCCTTGACCGGGCAATTCAGGCGGATAGCACCGATTTTGTCGCACTGACCGGCCTTGCCCGAATTGCTATCGAGGAAAACAGCGATTCGGTGGGCATGGCTTATCTGGTCAAAGCCCGTTCGATTAAGGAAAACTCGACCGAACTGCGGGAACAGTTGTACAAATTGTACAAAAAGCTGGATATGCCCGAAGAGGCCGAAAAGGAGATCTGGTATCTGATTATTGCGACGAAAAAGGACGAATACAGGTTCCAATATGTCGAAGACCTCCTCGCGGCGCAGCGGTTCGACGAAGCCCACAAGATTCTCTCCGAGATTTCTTCGGGCGAGCCGTTGAATTTGCGCAAAATGATGCTCCAGGGGCGTCTGCAGCGTGCACGCGGTTCGCTCGATGAAGCGGTCGAGACATACAAGGCAATTCTTTTCGCAAAAGAGGGCTATCCCCCGGCTCTCACGGAGCGCGCTTCGATACACCTCCAAAGAGGCGAAATCGACCGGGCCGAAAAACTTTACAAAAAGGCGCTCGAGTCCGACCCCACCTACGCTCCGGCATTCTCCGGACTCGCAGCCGTTGCCAAACAGCAGGGTGATGAAGATGCGTACACCGAGTACAAGAAAAAGGCGGAGAATCTGGCGCCGAAAACCGCGATAAACCGGGAATAACTGCGTATTTCTTTCACCAACTAAGGTCGGAATGGAACTGGAGTTCGTCGTTCTTCAGGCCCGGTAGAGCCGACATGTTTGTAGAAGAGGTCCAACAAGACGCCACAGAGCCCCATTCGGGGCGACATATCGGTCCTACGGACCTGGTTTGTTTTGCTACAGACATGACGCACCTTCGCAAAAGCGGGAAATGAATGAATTCTCCGTCAAAAGCCTCTCATGCCTCCCTTTCCATTGACTTTTTTGCAAGCCAATGCACAAAAGTCTTGACTTTTTTGCAATAGCGTGCTAGTTTTACAGGTATGAAAAGATTCCAGGAAGAGGCGATTGTCAAAGACCTTGAGAAAAAGATGGTCTTTCTATGTGGTCCACGCCAGGTGGGCAAGACGTGGCTTGCCAAAAGTGTCGGCTCCCGGTTTTCCAGAACGGTGTATCTCAACTATGACCGTTTAGAAGACAGGGAGATCATTTTGCGGGAAGGGTGGCCCCAGTCTTCGGACCTGCTCATTCTGGATGAAATCCACAAAATGAAGGACTGGAAGAACTTTGTCAAAGGGGTTTTCGACACTCGGGAGTCCAATCCAAGAATTCTTGTCACCGGAAGCTCGCGACTCGAAATGTATCGTCAGGTTGGTGATTCGTTGGCGGGACGTTTTTTCAGACACAGGTTATTGCCGTTCTCATTGGCCGAAATCAGCCAAACCGGAGACAAGGGGCCTATTGATCTTGACCGTCTACTGGCTAGAGGAGGGTTCCCAGAGCCATTGCTCGAAGAAAACCCGGTTGACGCCGACCGGTGGCGAATGCAATACATCGATGGTCTGATTAGAACAGACATACTCGATTTTGATCGAATACATGATTTTCGCTCCATCCAGCTCGTACTGGATCTTCTTCGACGACGCGTTGGCTCACCGGTGTCTTACAGTTCTCTTGCCCGGGACGCCCAGATTTCTCCCAATACCGTAAAGAAATACATAAGTATTTTTGAAGGTTTGTACATCATATTCAAAGTCACCCCCTTTTCCCGCAATATTGCCCGATCTCTTTTGAAAGAGCCGAAAATCTACTTCTATGACACCGGAATGGTCGTAGGGGATACGGGAGTGAAGTTTGAGAACACGGTTGCTTTGTCGCTCCTCAAGCACGTATACGGACTGGTTGATTACAAAGCGCAGAATGTTCGTCTTCACTACCTGCGGACCAAAGAGAAAGAAGAAGTCGATTTCTGTCTGGTACGGGATGAAGAAGCCGAACTCATGATTGAAGCGAAAACCCGGTACAAAGAGGTGCCGTCAACTCTGAGCCGGTTCCACAAAAAGTACGGAATCCCCGCCGTACTACTCGCAAAAGAGGTTAAGCGGGAACAGGATGTTTCCGGGGTGAGTGTTCGGAGGGCGGAGGGGTTTTTGCCGGAGTTGTTTCTGTGAGCCTGATACACGAAAAAGCGGTCCGGAAGTGTTTCCGGACCGCCCATATTACATCTTGAACACTACCCGAAGCGAAAACTACATCATCGTATCGGGTTTGGCGAGTTTGATGTTAATTGTACCGTCAGTTCCCGGCGTCTGACTGGTGATCTCGACTAGCGCGTATGTACCCGCGAACGTCTTGAGCACGACCACATCACCTGCCGAAATGGATACGTAGTCCGTTCTTGTTGTCGCGCCGTTGAACAGCTCGATCAACGCTTCTTCTGTGGTTATCGAAGCGAAACTAGCCGTAACCTTGGCCATTTCCGTTGTTTGAACCGTTTGATCACCGGTGAATATGAGGTTCACCGACTTGGCATGTTGCGGTGATATCAGACTCAAATCACCGACGACGAGACTACCATAGACAAAGTCGACGACCTGAGAATTGACTCGTGCGTCCGCACTGGTATAAATGGTATTTGTCTCAACATCAACAGAACTCCCAGCCATTGCATTCTGTGCCCCGATCGGACCCAATGTAAAAGTGCTCACCGGAGTTCCGGAAGCTGCACAGGTGCCGTCGTAAACGAAAAAAGCGATATCCTTGTTGAAGCTACCCCCCGGCGCCTTAACAGTAACTCTGGCGAAGTACTTCCCGTCACAAGCATTCGCATTCACGTTAATGATTATGGCCGGGGTTACTTCCGACAAATCGACTTCCGATTCACCAGATACGTTCGGTGGATTGTTTAGCAGACTTATATTCTCTGCTTCAGCACCATCCGGATCAAGAATTGCCCAATTCCAGCTCTCAATCGCAGGATCGCTTGTGATTGTTCCCTTAATTTGCTGAGTAGTACCCGCCTGGACGGAGTCCGGCATCTCCAGACTGATATTGATTTTTGTTTCAGGATTTAGCGGATTGTCGTCGGTACACCCGATCATCATTGCGCCAAAAGCAAATACTGTCGTTACCGCGGCCAATTTGAACCATTTTGTCATAAGTGGTTCCTTTCGTTTGTAGTATTGGGTAATTGTGGAAAAATTGTTACGGAGTTTGAGATTTGAGAAGGGCTTGACAGCAAATTGTATGCCAACTGGAAGTCCATTTCCCCCTTTCCTTCAATTAACATACCAATCTGCTATTTGAAACGGTTTTTGTCAAGAGCTTAATATAATTCGGGATGACGGATCCCGTTCGAATTGGTAGTTTCGAGTACCGCTCTGCTTTCAGCTTCGCTGAGTACAAGTGCCGTTTCGCCTTAGGCTACACTCAATGGAGTCTGGACTGTATCGCGACTTCAGAAAAATACGTTTTTCCGCAATCATTTTGTCTTGCACAAGGAGCTTCGTCCCTGCCCGAAGGGCGCACGGTTCTTTTCTATGTTACAAATTCACCCCCGCGGGCACACTATCATGTTTTATTTTAATACGTCACTCTCAAGCAGGAGACGAGATGATCCCGAAAGAGCGAATTCAGGCCAATCTGAAGAACTGCCTGGCGGATACAGGCTTTCTCGATTTCCCGAATTTCAGAAAAGGCAAGGTCCGAGACAGTTTCGATCTGGGAGATAAGCTGATTTTAATAACCACCGATCGACAGAGCGCATTCGACCGAGTTCTCGCGGGGGTTCCGTTCAAAGGACAGGTTCTGAACCAGGTCAGCGCGTTCTGGTTCAACCAAACAACCGATATTGTACCCAACCATGTGCTCGAAATTCCCGATCCGAATGTCACGGTGTCGAAAAAGTGCGAGGTCTTCCCTGTCGAATTCGTGATGCGGGGATACCTGACCGGCTCGACCAGCACGTCGGCCTGGACTCAGTACGCAAATGGACAACGGAATATATGCGGAAACGCCCTGCCCGACGGCATGGTCAAGAATCAGAAATTCAAAGAACCAATCCTTACCCCGACGACCAAAGCCGAGGATCACGATGAATCCATTTCCGCCGAAGAGATAGTGTCTCGTGGAATGGTAGATCAGGATACGTGGAACCGTCTCTCCGAAATAGTCTTCGCACTGTTCAAGCGTGGAATGGAGATTGCCGCGAGGAACGGTCTGATTCTGGTCGACACCAAATACGAGCTTGGCCGTGATGCCGACGGGACGATTACACTGATCGACGAAATCCATACTCCGGACTCCTCTCGGTACTGGCTTGCGGAGTCGTACGAACAGCGATTCAAAAGCGGCCGGGAACCGGAGAATATCGATAAAGAGTTTCTGCGCCTCTGGTTCAAGGAGAATTGTGACCCCTATAACGACCCTGTACTTCCGCCGGCCCCCGACGAACTGGTGACCGAGCTTTCGTCGCGCTATATTCGGTTGCACGAAATGATTACGGGTAAAGAATTCGAGGTTACCGAAGAACCAGTTCGCGAACGTCTTCAAAAAAATCTCGCAAAATACCGATAGGTAACGAAAGGATACTATGGCAGCCGGCGATCTGATGTCTACGATAGTGTCGCTCGCGAAGCGACGAGGATTTGTTTTTCAGTCTTCCGAAGTTTACGGTGGCCTCAACGGGTGCTGGGATTACGGCCCGCTGGGAGTCGAGCTTCTCAATAACCTGAAACAGGCATGGTGGCGTGAAATGACGCTTCGGCCCGATGTCGAGGGAGTCGATGCCGCGATTCTCATGCACCCCAGGGTGTGGGAGGCCTCGGGACATGTAGCCAATTTCACCGATCCCATGGTCGACTGCAAAAGCTGTAAGTCCCGTTTTCGGCTCGATGTCCTGATGGACGAACTGTCTGAGAAAGCACGCAAAAAGATTCTCCGGGCAATCGATCCGGAGCAATTTGAGGGGCGGTTGTCCAAAGAACAGATCGATGATGCGTTTGAGAGGCTCCAGGCGGATGAGGAACGCCTTTCGGAGATCGTCCAGACGCTGGTCTCCTGCCCTTCATGCGGAAACAAAGAGACTTTCACCGCGGCTCGACAGTTCAATCTCATGTTCAAAACCTTTGTCGGTCCGGTTGAAAACGGCGGCTCAGTCGTGTACCTTCGACCGGAAACCGCACAGGGAATCTTCGTCAATTTTCTCAATGTGCTTAACTCTACGCGTCAGAAATTGCCGTTTGGGATAGCCCAGATAGGGAAAGCTTTCCGAAACGAAATCAACACCAAAAATTTCCTCTTCCGAACCCGAGAGTTCGAACAAATGGAAATGCAGTACTTTGTGAAACCCGGTGAGGAAGACAAGTGGTTTGATTACTGGCGCGAAAAGCGAATGAACTGGTTTACCGAACTGGGAATGAAACCCGAATCGCTCCGATGGCATGAGCATGACAAGCTCGCCCACTATGCCAAGGCCGCGTTCGACATCGAATTCCAGTTTCCATTCGGGTGGGGTGAAGTTGAGGGTATACACAGCCGTACGGATTTCGATCTGTCTCAGCACGAAGAGTTCTCGGGAAAGAGCATGAAGTACTTCGACGACCAGACAAAAGAACGGTACATACCCTACGTGATCGAGACTTCGATTGGAGCGAGTCGTTCGTTCATGGCATTTCTATGTGCCGCCTATCATGAAGAGACCGCGCCGACAGCCGGCGGCGGTGAAGAAACCCGTATCGTTCTGAGATTCCACCCCCGTCTCGCCCCCATGAAAGCCGCCGTTCTTCCACTGGTGAACCGTGACGGAATGGATGAGGTCGCAATGAAGCTGACGCAGGACCTGCAGAAGCATTTCAGAGTCTTTTACGACGATACAGGTGCCATCGGACGCCGTTATCGGCGTCAGGATGAGGTCGGTACGCCGTTCTGTTTCACTGTCGATTCCCAGACGCTCGAAGACCAAACAGTAACGGTTCGCGACCGCGACTCAATGGAACAACACCGTATCGATATGAGCGGAGTCAGGAATTTTCTGTTCGACAAGATAGAGGGGTAGCAATCGATCGCGCTGTGTGGTCCAGATTGGGACGCAACCGTCGAGTGCCGGGAAAGTAAGTGTTTGACCCAGGTTTCGCAACCAACTCACGGCATACTGTCGTGAGTTGGTTGCGAAACCTGGGTCAAAGGCGGCGCACTCTTTACCCGTTTTTCCTTCCAACTCTCATCAGCAACAATGTTCAGGGATCACCCGTTTTGCTTTTGGACCCGAACACTCGTGAGGAAACGTATGGCTCGGCGAATAAATGTGGTGATGGGAGGCCCGTCGGCCGAACATGAAGTCTCTCTGGCAACCGGTCGAGAGGTTCTTATGCATCTCAATAGATCAAGGTACAATCCGCGGGCGGTAGTGATAACGCACGAGCTGAAATTCTATATAACCGATGTCCCGGATACACAATTGACTCCCGCTCTCGAGGAGCTTGCCGCCCCGGAGACTTCGAGTCGATTCGAAGGCCCCTACTCACCTATAGCGGCTGAAAAGGTATGGGGCGATTGTGAGGCCGCGTTTCTTGCCCTTCACGGAGAATTCGGCGAAGACGGAGTTATTCAGGGGTATCTGGACACTCTCGGCATTCCGTACAACGGATCGGGTGTCCTGGGGAGCGCGGTCTGCCTGAACAAAGTACTTACGAAACGGCTTTTCGAGCAGGCCGGGATTCCCACCCCCCCTTACAGTATTGTTGACGGCTCCGCAAATGCTTCCCGTCTGGCTCGAGAGCATGGCCTGCCCTGCTATGTCAAATGTCCGCAATCGGGTTCCAGCAGACTGATGGGGCATGCGGATACTGTTGAAGAACTCGATGGCTATATTAAAGAATTTTCTCAGCACTCCGAGGAGATTCTCGTCGAGACGACCGTGACGGGGACGGAGCTGAGCTGTCCGGTATTGGAATATCCCGACGGCAGCGTGCGTACTCTTCCTGCCGTGCTCATTCGTCCGGCAAAATCGTCGTACTTCGATTTTGAGGCAAAGTACACCGACGGGGCATGTGAAGAAATCGTGCCTGCGCCGATAGACAAAGCAATAGAGGCGCGGATTCGCGAAATCGCCCTTCAAGCGCACAAATTGTGTCATTGTCGAGGATTGTCGCGCACCGATGTTATCGTACAGGATTCCACGATCTATGCCCTTGAGATAAACAGTCTTCCCGGACTCACACACCAGTCGCTGGCTCCGAAATCGTTCGCGGCGCAGGAAGGCGACTACGAAAAGCTTTTGGATGTTCTCCTCCGGTCGGCAATTGAACTACGGCGAAATCGACGCAAATGAAGCAAACTCTGGGTATCGACACTTCATCGACCGAATTGAGTATCGGATTGTTCGACAACGGCAACCCCATAGTCGGCATGACCCGGTATGTTCGGAACTCACATGCCGAGCATATCGATGCGGTCATGAAGTATGTCTTTGATTCCAACAATCTGCGTGCCTCGGACATCGACCGCGTTGCGATTGCGGTTGGGCCGGGATCGTTTACCGGTCTGCGCATAGGGATCGGATATCTGAAAGGATTGTTCTTCGGCAGAGAGGTTCCGGTGCTCGAGGTTTCGTCACTCGAGTGCATTGCCGCATCCTGGCCGGGCGAGGCCCCGCTCATATCCGTAGCTCTGGATGCCAGGAAAGGTAACGTATTTCGGGCTTTTTTCAGAAATAATCCCGGGGGACTCGAACGAATCCAGGACGACGAACTCGTGCCGCTTGAACAATTCAGAAGTGAACTTACTCCCGACACAACCGTGCTTACCGATGCCCTGGGATTTGCACGAAGCACCGCCTTTGCCGATCTCCATTCCTTGAGTGTACACTATGCAGTGGGGAATCATCAGATCTCTCGCGGGCTCACTCTCGCGCGTATTGGAGAGCGAACCGATGAATCCGACCCACGGTGGACCACACCGCGGGAAGTGCTCCCGAGATACCTTCAGCCCTCCGCGGCCGAACGGATGCGAATCGACACAATGGAACAGGGCCGTCAATGATTCTTTCAGATCTTCCGCTCAGTCTGACGGTGCTGATCCAGGCCATAATCATCCTGATATGCGTATTTCTCCTGTACCGGCTGTTTCAGGCTCATCGAATTCATCTGAGCAAGATGCACCTGGAATCGACATTCGATTCCATAGACGATCCTCTTGCAATTGTCGACACCAGATATCGCCTGGTTCGGGTGAACAAGGCGTACAGCACACTGGTGAAGTGTGATTTCAAGGAGGTACTCGGGCAACGCTGCTATGAAGTCCTCAGAAAGCGACAGACGCCTTGTGAAGACTGCAGACTCAACAAAGTCCTGCTCACCGGTCGGCGCGAGTACCTGGCTCGTTCCCCATACATGAAAAAAGCCGAAAAACGAACGCTTTCTTTCACATTTTATCCATTTCTGGAAAACGTTCGCACCCCGAAAGCGGTCGTTGAGCACATACGGGATATAACGCAACTGGAATACCTGAAAGAGAACCTGGAAAACCAGAATAGGGTTCTGACCGACACGACCACAATTCTTCGTCAGGCGCAAAAAGAGATGAACGAGGAACTCTCGGTTGCTCGCCAGGTTCAGCAAAGCACTCTTCCTCAAGCTCCGCCGATGTTCCCGGGACTTCGATTCGCCCTGAAATATCATCCTATCGAAGCGGTTGGGGGGGACATTTACGATTTCATACCGTTTTCCAACGATCAGCTCGGGATCTTTATCGGCGATGCGTCGGGACACGGTCTGTCTTCGGCTCTGGTGAGCACGATTTCGAAAATGTCACTCTACAACAACAGCAAGACCGAAATGTCGACAAACGGTCTTCTGGAAAAGCTCAACAACGACCTTCTCGGAAACGTGAGAACGAGCCATTATCTGACCTGTTTCTGGGGTATATTCGATGCGCGTGACAAATCATTCACCTATTCACGGGCCGGTCATCCCATGCCGATTGTCGTTCGCGCGACCGGTGAAATCTGTCTTCTCAACGGAATCGGTACGTTCACGGGGGTACTCGACGATCCACTTTATGAACAGAAGCGTTTCTTCCTCGAAAAGGGTGATCGATGCTATCTGTGCACCGACGGCGTGTTTGAGGTGATGGAAAACGACGATTCGGATACCCCGCGGATTTTGGGTTTTTCCAAATTTGTGGACATCGTGGCGTCCGTGAACCATTTGCCGTTCGACGATCTTATTCCCTCGATTGAGGAAAAACTCTCCGGATTCCGGTATGAAGACGATTACACGCTGGTGGTTTTCGAGTGCACGGAGGACCATACACGCGACCTTTCCCAGAATCTTCCCGGGCTTACACCAAAGGACGATATCACCTACCTTGCGCTCGAAAAGCAATCCGATCTCGGCCGCTATATCGAGACTTTCACCTGTGCGCTCACGCAGAACGGTTTCAACCGAACGGAAGTTCAGCGAATGACTCTCTGTGTGAACGAGCTTGTCGCCAATGCATTCGATCACGGTAACCGCAATCGTCCGGGCAAGCAGGTGGTCTTCTCATTCGCGGTCACCAGGGACAGAACGATTGTATCTGTGGTAGACGAGGGTATCGGGTTCGATATCAGGGGGCTCCCCGATCCCACTCACAGGATGAATCTGGAGCGGGAACATGGCCGGGGTATCTTCCTGGTCCGCAACTACGTCGACGAGGTCGGACAGAACGAACGCGGAAACGGAGTCTACTTCGTCCGAAACAACCCCGCAAAGGCCTGACCCGGGTTCGCAATCAACTCACGGTCCCGTCGTCCGGCACGTAAGCTGTTGCACGATCTTATCCAGCCGGGCGGGATCGGCTTTCTTCGTTGCTTGTTTGGGCCATGGTCCCTGACTATGCCCCCCACAAACGCCTGGATAGCCGACCTGATACCTTCGCAACTTCTGGAGACTTGATTCCGTCACGACTCCCAGGCCGGCGAATTTCCCCATTTCACTCGTTCCACATTGTACTTTCTATAGGCTAAACTCGTTGATTTCTGTAAGATATTGTACTTAGTGTCTGTCCGAAAACTCCCTGAAACGGACATTGCGGAGTCGAAATGCCCGTTTAGCGTCGAATTAGCCGGTTCATCTTCCCGAAGTTAATTCGGGACTCGATGACCGG
>CAYFVL010000067.1:0-22763 GCA_964346405.1 uncultured Fibrobacterota bacterium | reverse complement strand
CCCTCGGCTCCGCTCGGGGCATCGCCCTCGGCTCCGCTCGGGACATCGCCTCGGCATTTCGGCTCCGCTCAATACATCGCTCCGCTCGGCACAGCGGTTCTCGACTGCGAAACCTGGGTTAGGTATAAGATAAAATACTTCCTGAACCACTCGGGCAAAATGCTCAATGGCTGCTCCCATGACCACTCTTTATGGTCCCTGAAACAACTGGTGGGGGGAAACGCTCCGCGGCGCCACATCACGACTTGCGCTGCATTGCACCAGGATTTTTGCCATGGTCCCGATATTTCGCTTTCGGAAACGCCTCGACCATTCGGGGCCTTTTGTAGACGCCGAGTGCGGACCGGCGCCTGTTGACGGCACCTAACCCCCATGGTATTATTACCTTACAGCCTTCCGTGCACTCCCCGGAAGACCATGTGTTTTCTGCGTTCAAATGGTCGTTTTCAATGAATTCTCGAGTATATAACTTTTCCCGGTATGATCTGCTGGCTCTTTCAGGGGCGCTTACCATAGGAAGCCTCGGACGAGGGACTGCACTGATACACGAACAGGTTTCGAATCTGCCGGAACGGGACAAGATTCTGGACTTGTCCGGAGTCACCAGTATCGACTCGACCGGCCTTCGGATGCTGGTGAACCTCAACAAAAAGGTCGAATCCCGGGGGGCGAAACTCCGTTTGGTGGATGTGCCGGATACTGTTGCCGACGTACTCACGAAAACCAAACTGGATTCGGTCATCGAGTCCATTCCCTCTGTTGAGCCGCTCGAAAGAGGTTTTCAGCATGAGGTCATCAAGAAATTCGAGCCGTATGCGCCCGATAAAGGCGTTATGCGACCGGTGCCATTACTTTGTCCGATTTGCGGATCGGATGCGGTATCGGCCTATATTATCGATCCCCATCTCTACACCTGGCAATGGGTGGCCGACGACCCTTATCCGACGGCATTCGAAAACAAGACCGACGAACTGATAGACGTATACGAGCACGCTCCAGCGGTTTGCCTTGAATGCGGCATGGCAAGCCTCAATTTCAACGAATTTATCCTTCACGATCAAGGCATGGAGCTGTCGGAATCTACCGTTAACCCCCGACGAGTCGACCGTCTGACGAAATCGATAAAAGGACGCAGACAGCTATTGGGTTGCGGAGAGGAATTCGACGAAACGCCCTTTTTCGCATCTCGAAGCAAGTGGGCGTGTTTGCTGATCTATCAGCTTGTCGAACAATGTGCCCGGACGCACGACGAAAACACCGCGGCCGTGCATCCTTTTGATGTCGGCCATCTGAGCTATATGCAGATTCGATTCGCCGAAAAAGCAATGAAAGAGCCGTTGATCAATACCTGTCGCACCTGGTTCACGCAGGCCCTCCTGTCGAATGAGCTTACAACTTCGCAACGGGCAATGGGACTCTTTATCGTAATGATAGCGGGAATGAACCTTGACAAACCAAAGGAATCCGCTCACGCATTTCGTGAGTTCCAGGAGCTAATGCAAAACATGCCCGAATCGGTCAGTATGCCTTTTCTAAGCAGTCCACATTTCTGGTTCGATCAGGCTGAGCGTATCTGGCGGGAAGAGATCTCAAACAGATCCCGCAACCTTCGACGATAAACCAATGGGAAAATCGCCCTTAATTCTGCTTCTTGAACCTTACTTACTCTTCGTCCGTGGCGGTAAGCGCCACGAATGCCTGTATTCCTTCGCCTCTCCCAAACGCGGTAAGTCCTTCACCCGTTGTCGCGGTAAATCCGACGGAGTCGACCGGCAGGTCAAGCAGTTGGGCTAGATGTTCTCGGATTGCCGACACGTGAGAAGCCAGTTTCGGGTGTAGTGCTTCCACCGACACCGAAACATGGACCAGTTTCCGTCCACCCAATGTTCCCAACGCCCTTTTGAGGTATGCCCCGCTGTCGGTAATGCCCTGGTTCAGACACATTTTATCGCTTACCGCGCCGAGGATATTCTCTCCGCTTATTCCCGAGACCGCATTGGTAACAGCATGCAGTACGACATCGGCGTCACTGTTCCCCTTCAGCCCTTGATGTCCGGGAATGGTTACGCCGCCGAGAACAAGCGGTTTGGGTGAATCGGACGGTTCGAACCGGTGAGAATCCTGACCAATCGACATTCTGAACACGCGCAACTCCAGGAGTACAGGTTTTGCGGACACATTCCAGGTACTTCACCTTCAATGCGGACCGGCCCGCTCAAGAACACGATAGATGAAAAATACAAGTTGTCGACGAAGACCGCTCACCAGATCCGCGCCGAGAGTGAATCAAAATACGCCTCTTTATGAAGCAAAGGCGCGCTTCCGGGGAAGCACGCCTTTGCATTTTCGTATCCATTCGAAACCTGGGCTAGAGCCCCATGACGTCATGGGCCACTAAAGACTCCTTTTTCTTCTTCTTATCGTATCCTTTGCGAATCCGAAACACAACCTGCATCCCTACCTGAGGCTCACCTCGGACCGCGGTACGACTGAAGAAATAATCAAGACCGTCGGCGCCCCGGATGAAACCGTATTTTTCACGAAGATTCTTGATCATTCCACATGCCCTGGGAATGTATTCCTTACGACGGATGTGGAGTAGCTGCCCTACCTTGTCCTCCAGATCCTGAAGATCGAGATCGCCTTCGGATTCGGGAACCGGATGATCTTTCTCGATTCTTCGTGCCTCTTCGCTGATCGGCCAGCCGCGATTTTCACGGTATTTTACATAGAAATTGATCGGCACCCATGCCAGTTCCGCGTCATTGGACTCGAGAAGTTTGGCCCAGAACAGGTAAGTGCTGATTTTCAGGTCGGTAACTCGGCATCGCAGAATAGCCTCTATCACAAGGCTCTCGGCAACATGCAGGTTTTCCGTTTCGACCCGAAGCTTCGCTATATCGTAGTAAAGAAACCAGTCGTCGTACCGATTGAGCAGAGCGTCATATTCCGCATATGCCCGATCGTAGTCTTTCAGAGCGCCCGCGCAACGTGCCGCCCGATGCCGGAAGTAAAAATCCTTTTTGAACATCTTGCGCGCGCGAACACAGTATCGTTGGCACCGATCAAACTCTCCGAGTTTCTCCAGAGCACGGGTATACTTGAAATACCATTTTTTCTTGTCGGACATCCGTCGACCGGGATCCGGTGCGGGGGACTCCCGCTCGACATGCTTTATCGATTCCAGCCAATTGCGAACCTCCCGCCAGTTGGCGTCCGCGCCTTTGGCCAGAATGTCGGTTACCTTGAATGCGGTAATCTTTCTCGGCAGAAAATCGTTGGTTAACTCAAACAATCGGTTTGCCCTGTCCAGGAATTCCTGTTTGTCACCAACATCGCAGGGCTTGATATATTTCACATAGATGGTCCACGCTCGCTCCGAGTCCAGCCAGGTGGAAGGTGGACAGACCTTCTGAGCTTCATCGAGAAACTCCTCGGCCTCGTCAAGCCGCCCAAGATTCCTCAAACAATTGACTGTCGCCGCGGCGACCGCCGTCTCCTGCTCCGTCTTCCACACACGTTCGCAGATAGCAAGTGCTTCATCATACTTCTTGCGTTTCCGCAGCTCGTGGGCCAGTTTCAAGTCATTCACGGTACAACTCCTTAATAGGTCTTGAAATGGACTTCATCCACCGTACCGCAGCTCCCAACCGGTGGACCGGAGAACTCATATTCTCCACCGCCGGAAGAAACAAAACGGTGAGTGGTGGCATTACAGTAAAAAAAGATGTCCTAAAGGCTCGCAAGAAAATGCAAACTCATTTCTACGCGAACCCTGAGCCTGCCACGTGCAGACTATCATTCCCAAACTCCGATTCCCACCGACAGACGGGCGCCGCAATTCGGGTGTTTATACAAAAAGTGATTATGACACGACGGATCCGATGTCTTTCAGCCACCGGAAAGCCGGGCTATTATCACATTTTCGCGCACTGGTATTTTCGACGCCGGTAACTCACGCCCGACAGATTTATGATCCCGTCACTCCGACTGACACATCTGTGTGCGCGGAACACGAGAACAATATTTTCACAAAGCTCAATCGGAAATACAAACATCGACTTTCGTAGTTGGAGACTCCGAATACGGAGCGAGGTATGTCGTTCGTTCGCGGAGGCATACCAATCGCGGTCGCTCAAAATTCAATGAGAATCAGAGCTTCCAGCAAGCGGCAAACCGGTAAAACACTGCGATCGAACGGAAGTCCGAAAAATACGTTAAAAACGTCGGACTCCTCGACCCGTCTTCGTTGCGCTGCAACGAATAACTTTCTTTTTATCTACTATAAGATGCGCTATTTCAACAAATTAGCGTGCATCATATTCGACCGAACAATAATCGGTCCCTAACCCAAGTTTCGCAATCAACTCACGGCATTCTGCGTAAGCTGTTGCACGATCTTAACTTAGTGTCCGTCCGAAAAGTCCTGTTTTCGCTCGGATTGATGAAGCAAACCGGCGATTTCAGCCTAAAACGGGCGCTTCGACAGGCTCAGCGTCCGTTTTAGGGACTTTTCGGACAAGCACTAACTTAGAAACTTGGGCCAACACTATCCACCATCGGGACTATTTATAATTCAAGTGGCGAACAATCCTAATTAATCTCTAATATACATAAGTTTTTCGCAATCATCCGGAATTTATTTCAACACTACAAGACGACGCGAGACTGAAAACCCGGGAGCCTCCATCCGAATCAGGAACCATCCGGCCCCGCTAATTCCCGAGGGCTCATCGACGCATACGGTATGATATCCCGCACTTACGCGTTCATCGACAAGAGTTCGAGCAAGCCGCCCGGAAACGTCAAACATTTTTATGCTCACATGCCTTTTCCCACCAACGCCATCTTCCCCCGGCGGAACCGCGAACCGAATCCGCACGGGCAGCGTAGACGGGCTTGGCGTAATTTGGGCCAGACCGAAAGATACCGGCAACCGAGATCTGAATCGCGGGACTACCGCGGTGTGGGTCGGAATGAAGAAGAAAGCGGTACTCAGCGAGAACTCACCGACATATCCGAAGGAATCCAATGCGGCCACCCGTACCCACATCGTATCCCTGCCCAGTGAATCAAGAGTATCCACCACGGACAGATTGGTATATCGGGCGAGAATCGAATCCTGCATCATCAGATGGTCGATACAACCCGAATCACGACAGAATTCAACTCGGTATCGTATGGAGCCGGTATCCAGGTCCGGATCCATAAAATCGTCGGCCCACTGCCAACGAATAAGCGAATCCGCCGTCAGGGCGACACTTTCGGGCACGGCAATAGCCGGCGAGATAAACACATTCTCGATTACGATTCCCAGGGAACAACGATCCTCGAAAATCCCATCATCCACAACAAGAAAAATTGTGTCCCGTCGAAGGCTCGAATAGGGAACCACGTACGTGCCGGTATCGCAACGGCCGATCGTGTCACCGCCGGACAAAACCCAGGTATGACGCAACGTATCGCCTATATCGGGATCAGTGGCCAGAGCGCCGAATCTGAGAGTATCTCCTTCCCACACGGAATCGCGGGAATACCAGACCGAATCGATCCGAGGAGGTTCATTCACGTTATCGATGCGAATCATAAAAAAGAGCGTGTCTTCAGCCGTTCCATCCGAGACTCGTATCGTAATCCGATTCATGATCGAATCCGCCTTTTTCGGGTCGAACCATGCCTCCCCCGACAGGGAATCCAGAAAAAAACCGTGAGATGCCGTAATTACACCAAAAATTATGTCGTCCCCATCCGCATCGACAGCCGTCACCGTATCCCGCCACGTGGCGTCCGAAAGGACCCGGAACAGGGCATTCTCAAGAGGGTAGGTGAACACCGGTGCATCGGGTACGGACTCAACCGACAAATACACAAACCCCGTATCACTCCCCCCCCGATCATCATGAACCACATACGTGAGGGTATCGGGGCCGAAGTAGTGTGCTTCCGGCACATATATCAGCGGATCGCCGGCCTCGCGGTCACGCAGAAGCCCGTGGAAGGGGCCTGCAATTACAGTGAAATACAGGGAATCCGAATCCGCGTCCCGATCGTTGGCTGCCGCGGCCAAAACCACCGAATCGTCCTCATTGAGTATTATGGAATCATCCACCGCCACCGGAAGAACATTAGCACCAAAGCGTCTGTCGAACAACCATTCGGTCACCGAGGAATCTTCCCACACAACGGCCTCGATTTCGTGACCGGCTTCAGGATACACCGTCAGTTCTGAGGGTATCCGCCAGTGACGCAGCACCAAATCCATATTTTCGCTTCCCGAGGAAGGCGTTGTGCCGTCAAGCCCTCCATGAAATATCCAGGCCCCGGCGCCGGCATAGGCTCGGACTCGTGATGTATCGCCGGCGCCGGCAATCGGTATATACCCGGCAATCCATCCAGGATATCGCGCGCCGTAATCCCAGATTCCGAATGCTCCCATTCCCTCTCCCACAAGGTACAGGCGATTCGTGTCAATAGAAAGAGAATCGATCAGATCATTCACGACTCGTGAAAGAGTTGCCATAGTCCTAGTTTCCGGCTGCAATTCATACGATGCACGATCAAAGCAGTCCGACGGTGGGTCGCAAGCCTCGGCCCATCGATGAGCTTCCGGACATTGCGGTGCAAGGATAACCGCCGGATACAAGGCAAGGGTGGCCGAATCGATCAGGTGGGCGATAGTGGGGTTCTGAAGCTGTCGGCTGTTGTCTGTTCCTCTCAAGTCGGAATCATGCAGATAGACTAGCAGCGGAAGATCTGTTTGGCCGGAGGAGACGTCCGGAACAAGAAGGCGGTAACGCAAAGTGTCGTTTCCGGCCGAAACCCGCAACCCTGCTTTGAAATCACCGGTGTCGGGAATCCCCGTTACGGTTACCACAACCGTGTCGTAGTCCTCACGGATACCATCGGATACTTTGAGTTGAAAACCGAGTTCTTCTTTTGTAATGACCGATGGTGCGGTAAAAGAAGTCTTCACGGCGCCGGTCGATTCCAGAGAAACCGTTGGCCCACCAAGCTGCATCCATGTATACACCAGAGGATTCCCATCGGGATCATAGCTGAGAGATCCGTCCAGCTCTACCCGGTGGCTCTCACCAACGGTGGTGTCCGCGCCGGCATCAGCCCAGGGAATATGATTGCCGGTTTTCAGGTACACAATGCCCCGAAACCACTTATCGGCCATTTTCGCGCGACCTGAATTGTTGGGATGCGTCCCGTCGTTGCAATCCTCCGCCGCTGAAAACCCGGCGTACTGGTCGATCAGGAGCACCCGCGATTCCGGGGTATCCATGGGGGGAATGGAATCCTCCAACTGCTGGTTGAAAAGGGGAATCCGCCAGCCGTTACTGCGTTCCGAAGGTATAATTTTGGCCACCAGAACGGCGACGCTCGGGTTGTATGATCGGAGAGTATCCACGACTGCTCGGATTTTGTTCACGGTTGCTTGAACCTGCAGTGCCCCGAGAATATCGTTTGTTCCAAGGTGAAGCAGACAGATATCCGGGACATCCCTGCCGAGCCAGTCGGTCAGACTCCCCGGATACCCGAAAACAGGATTATCGCACCCGTAAAGAGCATCACCGACAGTCCACCCCCAATGCCCCTCGTGATCCTGGTCGTAGCCGTCATGGGGGCAATTCGACTGCGCCTGGACGCCATTGTTGCCTCCAAACACTCCCGAACGGCTCCCAACATAATCAACGATATATCCCTCGTTTGTCAGGCGCTCCCATAGCCAACAGCGATAGCTCAAATAGTCATTCCGGTTGCCTTCGGTTATCGAATTACCAAGCGGCATTATCCGCAACGGTTCAGTCTCGTAGAACCGGAATACCGTATCGATCGGGCTCTCGATTGAATCCGAAGGGGAATCGGCGTTGCGTAGTCCGGTCACTGTCAAGGTATACTCGGTTTCCCGCGAGAGAGTGCCGGTTTGAAGCCGCACTGTGCGGGCATCGGCGTCCAGTTCGGCGGCTGTGACCGAAACGCCGGGAATGATTGAATAGTTCGAGACTTCCTCAGCGGTTGTTCTCTCCAGCGGCATATCGAACACAACAACGACCTCGCGATTATCGGTGTGCGCTTCTACCGTTCTGTAAAATGGAAACCCGGCAGTCAGCTCAATTCCCGCTTCGGCAACGGTCGAAAGTTCTCCATTCTCCAATGTATCGGCAACGGCCTCGAGCGTAAAACCGTCGTTTCCAGTTACCCGCACATCGAATTCCATGATCAAGACTTCATTGGGACGGGTGGTATGATCATTTACACTAAAACTACGAAGAAGAGTATCCCCTTCGGCCAGATAATGCGCATTTTGCACTGTGTCGGGAAGCGCGAAATGCAGCCGCAGAAGATACCGTCCATTGGGAACCGGTATTGAGTAGTGATGTCGATCTTTGCCCGAAACGTTTCGTCGGAGGCATTTGTAGAGGTTATATGGTTCGGGACGGAAACCGTCGGCGGTTTGTAAGGAAAACGAGCTTTCGGGATTGACCCACGGTTCCGCGTCGGTAACGAACGGATAATCGAGCAGCAGCCCCGGAGTCCAGTGCGTACTGTCCGCACAATTGATCCGCACATGCAGGGCGTGAGTGAGTGCGCCCGGAAGCAGAACGAGGAGAAATGCGACATATTTTGCGGGATTGTTCATTGCACTATCTCCGGTTTACTCTAAATAATAACACGGGATCGGCTATTTAACCCATAATATATGACATATCGCACCATTTGCGGTATTTCGACTCTCTCTTGACTTTCATATTCATTTGTGCCATAATATCAAAGTCGAAAGCCGTATCCTCAAATGCCGCTCGAGAGGGAAGGGCCCACCTCAATGACTATTGATGTATCCGAAGTAAAAAAGAGACTTCATGCGCTGCTCAATGATGCCAACCTGGTGAACAAATACATTCGTCGGTACGGTCCGAATATCGATATTAAGCACATAAAGGAGATAAAAAAGGCAAGAGATACAACTACCGCAACCCTTGAGAACGAGGCCGAAGGCAAAGACCCGGTGTACATTCTTCATGTACGCTGTCCGATATGCAATCAGGATGAGATAGAATGCCATGAGCTTCGGGCAAAAAGCCAGCAGGTCTTGCAGAACAAATTCCTTGTGCCTTCCTATGAGGGAGCGCTGGGGTATCGCACCGTCGACTACTCCGGTCTGGCGGTAACCATCTGCCCAAGATGCCTGTTTGCTTCTCCCGATAAAAAAGATTTCGCTCGCCCCGCGCCTTCGGGACAAGGCGTAGTGAAAAGCGGACTCATCAGCAACGTGATAATGACACTGCAGGAACGGATCGGAGAACGGCGAGCCGTTCTGAACTATGTATCCGATCCCAAAGCGTATTTCGCCCGTCCGCGCAACGAAGAGGCCGCTATCGCCTCGTACCGTCTTGCCATGAAACGCGCCTTCGTCGAAGCCTGGTACGAGCAGTCGTATGCCTACTATAAGCTTGGCGCCTATGCGCTCAGAATCGCCAAGCTCATAAAAGACGGCGGTGGGAATAACGATGAAATTCTCAGGGAAGCGGTGGGATATTTCGAGGAGGCGTTCACGTTATCCAACTGTCCCTCCGAAGAGATTGAGATGCAGGTGATCTATACCATTATCGCCTTGTATCTCAAGCTGGGAGACCCCAAGAAGGCCAACTCGTACATAGCGGTTTTCGCCAATTTGAAGACTCACAGAGAGGGCGAGATACGCGACAACCCCGCGCTTTCCACCGTGGCTATCGACAAATGGAACGATAAGGCACGTACTCTGTGGGAAGACCGTAACGAGCCCGATCTGTTCAAAGACCACTGAGCCGGCAAAGTTCCGCCCAACAGATCAGGATCCACGATTCTCCGGCCGTTATCCCGACGTACAACCGGCCTTTCGGACATAGCCGACCAAAGATATCGGCGATACACTCCTCCGCCCGTTCCACATTTGCATGTTCTTCCGGGGAATACTCTATTTTTACAGCAAATCGTGCATACCTTCCTTAGCCCCGACAGACCCAAATCGGCTTAATTTCTAACGGAGAAAAGTGTGAATAAGACCGTAATCGACAATGTTGAACTCCACCTGTCTCATCCCGTGGATTTCTCGGGTGAATGGATCGGGCAGGAAGAGCCCCTTCGACAATTGCAGGCCTGCTGGATTACCCTGGGAAAGGAAGATCTTCCGCTGACCCCGCGGATAATCGGACATCCGGGTATCGGTAAGACGACCCTGGCGATGGCGGCCGCTATCCGTCGAAAGCAGGATGTGTACGTGGTGCAGTGTACCGCGGATACTCGTCCCGAAGACCTGCTTATCACGCCGGTCCTTTCCGACAACGGTTCGATTTCGTATCATGCCAGTCCGCTTCTGACCGCGATGATCACCGGGGGAGTTGTAGTGCTCGATGAAGGGAACCGGATGGCGGAAAAGTCGTGGGCGTCACTGGCCTCGCTGTTCGATACCCGACGAAGCGTTGAGTCGGTGGTGGCGGGCATTTCGGTCAAAGCACATGCCGAATTCCGGGCGGCCGTTACAATGAATGAAGACTCCTCGACCTTTGAAATACCCGATTATATTATGTCGCGGCTGCAACCCGGGATTGAGCTGGGATTTCCCAGCCGTCACGAAGAACTGCAGATCCTTCAATACAACGTGCCTTTTACAAATGAAGAAATTCTCGACATTTGTGTAGATTTTCTTCAGAAAGCGCATTCTCTGGACCTCCCCTTTTCGGTCAGAGACGGTGTCAATGCAATACGGTATGCTCTGAAATTGTCTAACGATGATCGGGAGACGTCGATGCAGGCTCTTTTTCAAAATGCGATTCGTCAGATTCTCGGCAAGGACGCGCTGGATCTCGAAGCGCTGGGCGCGAAACGCGCTGCCGCGGGGCAGAAACTTCCGGACATGAATCTGGGTGATTTTTTCTTTCCCGACGACGATTCCCTGAATCCGGATCTTCCGGAGGAATAATCGTGAAACTATCTCCCGGTATTGAATTGGTCCCGTATCTCCACGGCAGGGCCGAATTCGCAACGCATGTCCGACGACTTGCGGGTGAACGGAAATACGACTGCATAGCAGTGGATATCCCCCCCTGCTTTGAGCCGTACCTGGGTGAGGGTGTCGATGCACTCCCCCATATTTCGCTCCTTACGGCACGAGACGAATCGAAACCGGTGTACTACCTGCCCATCGATCCCTGTGATGCCGAAATAGAGGCAATTCGCCAGGCTCGACAAAACCACATTCCGTTCCGGTGCATCGCCGATTCCGAACTGTATGAACCGTATCAACTGCAGGCACTTCCCGACCAGTATGCAATTACCCGCCTTGGTTTCGAATCTTTCTCTACGTTGTGTGCCCATGCCACCGAAGACGTGAAAAATGATCCGCGGGAGGACCGGGCCGCCCAGCACATTGCATTTCGAATGAGGGAACTGCGCACCGAGTTTTCTTCGATGCTTGTTCTGGTTCATTTCAGTCGGTATGCCGCCGTGGTACGTCGATTCGGACAGGAACGATCTTATAACTTCACCCCCGAATCGTCACCCGATTACATAGTTTCGGCCCACTACATCAATCCGGGCCACCTGTATTTTGCTCTGGGAGAGCTGCCTTTTCTAGTGGGCTTGTACGAAAAAGAGAGAATGGATCTGTTTGCCCTTCCGGTCGATCGGCTCGAAGCGGTGAAGGATCTGTTCCGACACACCCGCGACAACTACTTCGACGACAGGCAGGATATCACCGAATTGTCGCCGGTCCGTCTACAGTCCGGCTTGACGTTTCTACGCAATCTCACGATTTTCGAGAGTCGTTTTGAGCCGTCGCTCTTCGATATTGTCGCTGCGGCGAAGGGAATCGGGGGCAATTCATTTGCGGTGCGGATACTTAAGAGCGCGAAATATTACCCGTACCTGCCGCTCGAACATGCGGAAGGCTCAGTTTCGGTGGGTATCGACAGAATCAGCCTTCCCGACGGTGCGGGGTCCCGTGAAGCGATAAACCTGTTTCGAGATACACGACTTACGTGGCAGACTTTAAAAATTCGCCCCGATCCGACGGAGTTGCAGAAAAAAAAGTATCGATTTGCCTGGAACCCATTCGGAATGTGCTCTCATCTTCCCGAGGACCGACGTATTGAGAGTTTCAATGCATATTTAAAAACGAAAGCACAGAAAGTCATGCGGGAAGACTATGTGAAAACCGAAAAGTTCACCACCTCGGTCAAAGACGGCATAGATATCCGTGAAACACTTCGCAATTGGCACACCGGCGGCATCTATGTAAAAGAAATACCGCCCGGGCGGGAAGCTCTGGATACCGTCGTTATCATCTTCGACGACGACCACGACGAGAAATATCCAAACCGTGCAACATGGTACGCCGAGCATAAACAGGAATCCACGCTAAGCTTCTACGCTACCGATCCTTTCAGCAATATGATCGGTCCCGGAATCGCGCGTTCTTTTTATGGCGGCTTGTCGCTGTTGTTCCCCCCGCGTCCGATTCCAAATGCCTTTGAACTCGCACAGAGAACCAATCTGGTCAAACTTTCACATCAGTTAGTCTGGGGCGCACTTATGTTCAGCACGGAACCGGCCGTTGCCTACGTATCCGCAAAGCGTCCTGATCTCAAATTACGCATCATGGCCCAAAAATTCAAAAAGCGCCTCGTCTGGCTACCGTTGTCCTCGTTCAGCAACGAAACAATCCGAAGGCTTCGTCGGTTTCATGTTCTGAACGGTAAGGAGGTCCGAAGCTGGGCGGCGCGTTTCATCGGTGATTAACGTTTTCTCCCGACTTCAGCACCAACCCGGGCTCCAGGCATCCGCCCCTTCATAGTTACTTTCATTCCTTTCACGAGTGTAGTATACTGAAAGCAGTCCGATTTCTCAACCGAAGGCGAACCTATGAATTGCCTCCGAAAATTGATCACAATCCCGGGATTTCTGTTGTTTTCCCTGCCGTTGCCTCCAATGTCGGGCGTTACAGCTCAAGAATCGCACCCGGATTTCTCGCTCGACGACACCATACTCACCCGTTTTGAAACCCGACAGTACGACCGTCTGCTCGATGAATACCGGCGACTCACCGGTGACACTTCGACAGTGGATATACCCGGAGTACTGAATTGGCGCGCCTCCTGCCGCGAATGGGCAGGCAGACCGGATTTCATGGACCTCAAAAAGGAGTTTGTCTCTCTGCATCCCGAGAATCCGGCGCCTTCTCCCTGTGAAATAATGATCCGGCACAAGCGCCGGGTGACGGAGCTGGAGGCGTTCGAGGACTCCCTCATGAGTTCACAGGTCGCTCGTACCATCAACGAAATGGATTCACTGTATATCGCCCATCAGTTGACAGTTGGCGATTCGTCGGAATTCGATCTGTTTGGAATACCGTTTGGGGTCAATCGCAGAGCGTTTCATATGCTATGCCCGGACAAAGCCCCCCGACTTCGCATGCAGAGTTCTTATACCTATCTGGAGCGGTTTCATATTGGCGATTACCGGTTCCTGGCCGCCTTCCATTTCAACGATTCGGGCGTCTACTACAAATATGAGCTTCAAGGCAGATTCTTGCCGGCGGATTCACTGGATACGAGTGTACGGGCCGAAGCCCGTGCCCTGCGGGAGTACCTCACCGCACGGGCAGGAGCCCCCGATGATATTTTTAGAGTTGGGTATTTTGATATAAAACCGAATAGGTTAACGCTTTGTGCCACATGGAGAAGAGGACATATCAAAGCGTTCGTGGGGTTTTCGCAAGACGAAGGCAGGTATTATGCGAAGGCACGGGTGGTTGGATCAGGAACCGACAGCAACGCTCCTCCACCTTTCGAGTCGCCCGCCAAATCAAACGGTATCCCGAAAAAAACCGGTGTTGAGCCACGATGAATCGGGAGTGATCGTATTCTTTCTGCCTGATGACATCTCGAATTTTCCGAAAACGCCCAATGGACCGACAAGAAAGCTATGAATAAAACTCGGCAATTGCGGGTTCGGCTAATAACGCCTACCGACGCGGTTATACTGCTTTTCCTGATTGTGGTCGGTCTTGCAGCCGTTCCGCACCTCCGGAACGGGGACGCTCCGGTAGTTGTTATCTATCGTGAAAACGAAATTATCGCAAAATATCCTCTAAATAAAAATGTGAAATTCCCGGTACGGGGATACCACGGCCCAATGAGAATAGCCATCGAGGACCAATCGGTTCGCGTACTGCAGTCTTCGTGCGCCAACAAAACGTGCGTGCACACCGGCAGAATCACCACCCCGAATCGTCAGATTGTGTGTGCGCCCAACCACGTGCTGGTTCAGATAGAGACATCCGATGATTCGGGAGAAATTGATGCATTCGCCAGATAGCTCTTCGGGCACAGTGACCGAAAAAACGGTGTTGCTGCTCTGCGCCGCCGGCATCGGTGCTCTGGAATATTTTGCTCCCCGAATACCCCTCTTTCCGTGGCTGAAGCCGGGCCTGGCCAATGCGGTCACGATCGTATGGCTGCTGAGATACGGATATGTGGATACAGTGATGTTTCTTTTTCTTCGTGTCTGGATAGTGGGGTTCTTTTTCGGGTTTTCGTTTTTCACCTCGGTCCTGGGACTCAGTGGGGGGTTGGCCGCGGCCACGGTGATGGCGATTATGTGGCGGTTACTGGGACAAAAAGGTGTCGTCGGCCTTATGGGCATATCCATTACGGGAGCGGTGCTGCACAACCTGACTCAACTTGGCGTTGTATACCTTCTTATGGACACGAACCCGGTTCTCTTCAGGCAGATACCGATAATGGTTCCCGTTGCCGCGGTAACGGGAACAATCGTGGCAATACTTGCCAAGCTCTTCCATGATTCAATAGATGCCGTTTCCGTTCAGCCGAACTTACGTTCGAGAGCCCAGATGCAGTCTGCCGGAATGTTGAACACGGTGGTATGTATCGCACTCCTGATCGGGTGCATGGCCCTGGCACCCGTGCGCGATTTCCGGCTGTTGGGTGGAGCCGCACTCGCTATCTCCGTTGCAGTCCAATTCGTCGAAAAGGGCTCGCCTCGGGCATTTTTCTTCCCGGTGACACGGTTCTGGATGATGTTTTTTTTTATCGGTGCGTTTCACCTGTTTTTCACGATGGGGACCAGAATTCCGCATCTGCCGTTTGCTACAATAGAAGGACTGAACGGTGCGACCGCTCAATGGCTTAAGCTTTGGACCTGGTTGCAGGCGACGTTCATTTTTCGCCGTTTCGGATTCCATCTGGTGGCGTTTCGTGCCTTGCATCGTCTTTTCAGAAACAAAGAAAGCACTCTCATGGCGGGCTTACTGGCACTGGAGCATTTTCCCACGGTTGTGGAAGCGGCACGAAAAGAAGGTGCTCCCTTATTGAAAACCGTTATCAGAAAACCGAGCCGGGCGGTAACTAAGCTACTGCAGATTGTTTCCGAGATAATGAAATCCGAACCAACTGGTCTGGAGGAAAAAAATGTGGAAAGAGGTTCTCAAGGGGCTGGCACGAGCGGCTAATCAGGTTACCGAGTTTGCGGTCCCCCGAGCGGTTCTCAACCATCGTCTGGAGGGTATCGGGCATGTGCGACGGCTGGCTATCGACAAGACCAACAAAATCATTTCGGTGGAAATGCTTCTCAACGGCGAAACCGAGCCACTTGATGTGACCGTTGTCGGGTACACGCTGGTTCAGAAAGATGCGCTCTGGCTCCGCGTAGATCGGATCAGGGCAAATCGTCCGTGGGTAACGAATCTGGCGGAGCGATTCCTGAAAGAACACGATCACATGGTGAGGTTGCCGGGGAGTATTCCCAAAGAGCTGCTGGAGTATGTTGTGTAGAACCGATATGTTGCCCCAAATGGGGCTCAGGGGCATCTTGTTGGATTTTTTCTACAAACATGTCGGCGACCCTGCCGAAGTCTGAAGAGCGACGGACTCCGGTCCCGTTCCGACCTTGCATGAATTCGACTACCTGAACAATCAAGTACGTGTCCAGGGCCGTATCATTACCTTTTCAGCTAACCCAAATTTCGCAATCAACTCACGGTCCCGCCGGACAGTCACCAACTAACCCAAGTTTCGCAATCAACTCACGGCATTCTGCGTAAGCTGTTGCTCGCTCTCGACTGCGAAACCTGGGCTAATCGTTCTTCGTTTCCCATTTCAGATCGTCTATCCATACGATGCTACCGGCGCCACCGCTCTCGATCATTATATGCTCGCACGGACCAACCCCGGCCATGGTTTCTCCTTCAACCAGGGCCATGGTTTCCTCGTCCGGGGACGCAGCGTAGCTCAACGAATACAAATTCGTTTCGAAATTCAGATCCAGTTGCATGTAGTACCAGACTCCTGCATCTATCCTGGGCCATGCTCCCCCGGCTGCGCTACCCGTGCCCGCGACCTTCCATTTCGAGCCTTGGGACTCAACTCTCACCCTGTATGCATCCACGGCATCGCCGATATCCCCAGCCGACCAAACCGGGCCGACCACAACATTCGCTTCCGTATCCTCATACCTCCATCGCCAGGAGAAACGAACGCGATCAGAGCCTTTCGGCACCCTGGTGAATATGGCAACCGCGTCGTTGGCTTGCACTGTTACAACGTTCCCCCCATCTCGATCTCTGACAACTACTTTGTCACAGTTGGCGGGATTGCCGGAAGCCGACCAGGTAGCAAGGGCGCAAAGCGAAGTACCCTTCGCGGTATTCTCAAAACCCTCCACCCACACGGAATCAACCGGAACGGGAACAAGCACCCGAACGGTCGCGACACGACTGGTGTCCGCGCCTCCTTCATTGCTCACAATGCACTGGTAGAGATCTCCGTCGTTTCCGGCTTCCAATGCCGCGGTGGTAAACGTCATCTCCGACACCTTTGTGACAGGATTCCCGTTGTGAATCCACGAATAAGTCAACGGTCCATCCCCGGTTGCCTCGACTGTGAAGACCGCCTGATTTCCCACCGACACCGTCTGGTCCTGGGGACCCGAGGTAATTTCGGGGGCCGCAATCGGCCGGGATACCACGGTCAAAACAGCAGTATCACTGACTACCGCTCCGCCTGCGTTGCTCACAACACAATAGTACCGGTCACCGTCGTTTGCCTGTTCCACGGCCGGCGTTGTGTACGACGCCCTGGAAGTGCCTATCTTCTGTTCTCCGCGATACCACTGAAATTCGAGGGACTCTCCGTCGGCGGCAACGGCAAAAAACGCCGAACTTCCGACTTCCACTGTGGTATCCCCGGGTTGAGAAGTAATCTCCGGTTTTTCCACGGACTGCGTGGTTTGCGTAAATATCGCGCGAATGGTTTTTGAGGTATCCATAGTGACATTTGCCGTATACCCCGAGTGTTCATCAACCGGATCTCCACTCCAAGAACTGAACCGATAGCCCGGATCGGGTTGGGCGGTCAGGGTTACCCGGGTTCCCTTCTTGTAAGTTTTCTCTTCTCCTCGCGGAGCCGGATTAAGCGTGACCACTCCCCCTTCCGACGATTCAATCGTGAGAGTGAAATCATCATCTCTTATGATCAGCTTGTGAGTGCTGCCGTTTTGTCCCAACTCAACGTGACTTCCGGGGTTCGGTTCAAGAGTGAACAGCACCGTCTTATCGCCCCCGGCCGAAAAGTTGTCGGGATATTCGTATACAATTTCGGATTTGGTATTACCCGGGTCAAACACAATCCGGCCGTCCGTTATGGCGTCGGCAACGTGTCGCTGATAGTCGACCGTTATGGGCTCGTCGCAGGCCCGGCCAAGGATTACTACAATCCGGGAAGAGTTCTCCGACTCCTCGCTTACCGAGGAGTCGGCCTGAAAAGAAACCGTTCGACTTTCATCCGGAAGTGCAATATAACGGTAAATCGTGGTATCTATGTTCTCGTAGCCGTCGTCCGCGCTCAATACAATTTCATACAAACCGGAATCGGACGGAACATGCCATCGGGCTTCGTTATCGGAAAACTCCAGAGAGTCCAGAGCATCCCCTTCCTTTTTTACGGTGCAGTATAGATGCACTTTGTCATCGTCTTTGTCCGTGGCGGAGGCATGAATTGTAATGGTTTCACCGGCGAGGATTTCCGCGGGTAATTCGATTTCATCCCATTCCGGCGCTCTGTTGTATATCACTGTAACAGCGTCCATAACGCTGTCGACACTGCTCTTCACCGTTGCAATTATGGTAATTTCTTTTGCGTCCGGTTCACCTTCGACTTCGACGAAATACAGACCATTACGCGGCATTGCCGTCACTCTGTTAACAAGGACCGACTGTATCTTCGATTCCGGACTTGCTTCCACGCCAACCTCAAGCATCGGGTCGTCGAAAACCAATATGGAATCCTCCGGCACACTCATGCCTTCAATCTGAACGATCTTCACGGACAAGACGCTATCGATAATGCGAGTCAATGAAACGTTGTCGGATGAAATGAGACTGTCGTCTTGATAGAGCCGAGCCTCAATAGTGTTTTGCCCGACAACGACATCGACCAATCCGCTTTCCCATGCGGAACCATTGACCGTCGGCAATGTCTTGTTGAGTGGATGACCGTTTACAAAAAGTTCTACCGAACACAGATCCCATTCTTCTGTTCCGGAGATTTGTGCCCGCACTGCGAGTTCCGCGTTTCTCACGGTATCGCCCTCCGAGGGGTATCGGATTTCAATCTTTGGATCGGACTGGGGAGGCTTTTCCATCCTCCGAAGAACTATCGTCCGACTCCCCTGCGATCCTGTTCTCGAAGCATACGAAATGGTCGCGGGACGAACCGAACCGGACAAAGGAGCTACATCCGTCCATAGCTCAATGGAATCCGTATGTGATGAAAAATCCTGGAAAACCTTGCCGTCAACCGTAACCCTTTCCAATTGGGACAAATCACCGATCACCCGTGCACCAATTTTCGTCCCATTTTCGGGTATCAGTACCTCCGTTGTCGCTTCGCTGCCGTCAGGTCCCAGGACAACGAGTGTGAATTGGGAGGACTTTGAGATCATGGCATCGAAAACGTGCACGGGACTCCGCACCACCGATGACTGCGCCCAGAGGGCGCCCGAACCAATGAATTCCGTGGTGGGCTTGACTATAGTGAACGGATTTGAGGAAAAGAAAGTATCGGCGCCGATTTTCCAGACATATTCTATATCTTCATCGCATAATTCATTGGTAAATAGCTGTACCTGATCGCCCAGAATACATTCCACCGATTTCTGATGCAACGGCGAATAGAGGTATATGGGAACTTCGACCGCCACGGTATCCCCGCGCGACCGAATCGCTTCGGCCCGGATTATGTGCCGACCGGTATCCGCATAGCTCACCGAGAAACTATGCGAGTGATCCGGGAACTGATCGGACGTGACCAGGGAGTCCGCGCTTCCCCACAAGTGGTTCCCCGTGGCGCTGATTCGATAGGCTTCGAGATGTTCACGTACCAGGAGATCCACTTTGATCTGCTTCGTGCAGAAAATCGACAAAGAATCCCCGGTATCGATGCCTACAGGAGTCAGTTCAATGCCGGACACATCCGGATCCTGGTATGGATTCACCGTCTCGCAGGAGAAAAAGAGGATCGAAAACACGGCTATCGATCCCATAGGGTTACGATTTCTTGAAATACTCATTGATATACTCAAAAGTCATCGTTTTATCCTTGCTGCCGTCGGTGATCGTTGTATCGTAGGTCGGTTTGGTATCCTTTTTCCATCTGCCGTCGTTCAGGGTCCAGAAATTCTGCCGCGTGCACTTCTCCTTGCTTATCCGCAGAATCGCCGTGTCCCCTTTCAGATCCCAGGTTCCGGAGGAAATGAACTCCCAGTCTTCTTTGAAATTGTCGCTGGTAAACCCTTTCATGGACTCGGTGAGTTGCAGCGAGCCGTCCGGGCCAAACACAACGATTCGCTTCTCTACCGCTTTCTTTCCGCTTTCGGTTGTGGCATCACGGATACCAACCCATTTTCCGGGAAGTTTCTTTCGGGTTACCCGGGCCTTTTCCTCGTCCAGTACCAGTTGCGTGAGAAGGTTGTCGGCTTTGAGCGCCTGCGCCTTAGCTTGAATCATCCAGTTTTTGGCAACAAGGGAATCAATGACGGAAACGGCGCTGTCGGCGGCTCTGAGCTGCATTCCGGTCAGATCCGTTTTCTTCTCGTTGAGTACCGCGGCGAGAGAATCCACCTGCGGACTGAAACTCTCCATCCATGCGGCGTACTGCTGTTGCGCACCATCGAGAGCAATGATCAGAGAATCGGTGTGACGGCGAGCGATTCCGGAATTACCGGTCGTTTTTGCGGATTTTGCCTGATACAGAAATACTTTTGCCGAGGAAAGCGCGCTGTCCGGCATTCCGGCGGCCGAAAGCTCATCGATCCTGGCCTCTGCTTCATCCAGAGACATTTTTCCGTTTCCGCACCCCCCAACTACAAGAACAATGCCCAGGATCCCTGGTAAAACTACTCTCAAATGCCACGGTGCCATAAACTCGCTCCTCCCCTGTCCGGGTTGTACGGGTACATTATTATAATAATCTAATTCGGCATGATGGTGAAGTCAACGACGGATCTTATGAAAAGCCGTTTCGACTCATACGTCCACATGGACCGCAAGCCACACTGTTGGCTCCTCCGTGCTCGTCCGGGAAACTCTATGGCGTCGGTGAGCGGGTATGCAAACCCAATCCCCGGCTTCCATGCAGTCTTCGTCTCCGTCTTCATACGAGATTATTGCCGAACCACCCAGGACAATTACCCATTCATCAGCAGGCTGATCATACCAGAAATCGGGCGGCGACGAATGTCCATGGGAGATAATTCGTTCCATACGCAACCCGGGACGTTGCAGAAGAACATCAAAATGCTCATCGGACGCTTTTGACGGGAGATTCCGGAAGATATTGCCACCTTTTTGCATATCTCATTTCTTTGGGCAACCAGGCCCTCATGCCGAACAAAGGTCTCAACCCGGCAGTCGAAGTCGGGTCAATACAACCGGGAATACCCCGTTTTCTACATCCTGACCGGCTGAACCACTTTCTCTCCATGAAAACCTCGATCCGCAACAATGGCGAATACCACGCCTGCAATGCAGAACCAGGCCCAAAGCGGAGGAATGAGCGGGTCTAAAAGAAACCACAGCACAATGTGCAGCATCACCATCACGCTGAAAACGAGAAATACCGCAAAATGTGAAAGCCTTGGATTGGGGAGACGGAGCGACAACCAGGCTCCACAGGTTGCATTCATCCAGGTCGCCGATACAAAAAGCCCCAGGTCGCCGGCTGCTCGCAGGAGCGGTATTCTTTCACCCCCAAATGCAGCAGGCGACCAGGCCGTCAGCCAGAGCAAAGAAGCTCCATAGCACACAAACCCCACAAGAAACGACATCAACAGCACGAATCCGATCTTACCCCACAAAACCGATCGGCGTGTCAGCCCCGAAGTCAGCAGTATCTCCATTGAGCCCTGAATACGTTCGGACACAAATACGGTACCCGCGAAATTCCCGCTTACTACAACGGAGAAAAACACCCACCACAAAAGTTCACCGGGGTATCCCCCGAGGTCGGTTGTCGCCGTGCGTGTCGAAGAGAAGTTCGCCGCAAGGAACGCACTCCAGACCAGGATGAGAAGGATCTGCACGACAAGAGCACTGCGATCGTTACGCAAGAACGACACAATCTCTTTGCGCAGGATCAGGATTCCGCTATTCATTGTCGATGCGTTCCTTTGATTCTTTCGGCACGACGGGTACTTCATAGTGGCGCCGAATTCTTTCCCGCATACGGCTGCGTATCGGCCCTACTTCCGTGATTGGGCACCCCGTCTCCACCAGCTCGGAAACGATCCGCGGGATGGTTTCAGTTGCATCTCCTCGCAGAATGAAATGCCATCCGCCGTCTTTATAGGTTACCGTGGTACCGATATTCCTCTGGATTACCTTACGATCGCCGGGGCGTTCCTCTGTTTTGATCATCCACCACTCCCCTTCGCCCGCACCGACTCCTTCGAGGTGTCGAATCGTTCCGTTTTCCAGAATTCCGACGTGATTGCACAGCTCTTCCACCGCATCCAACTGATGTGAGCTGATCAGCACCGCACTGTTCATCCGCCGGGCATGTAAAACCAGGCTGCAGAAATGGTCGTAAGCGTTCACATCGAGCGCCACGACGGGTTCATCCAGAAAGCAGACAGCCGGACGACCAAGAAAGGCACGAGCTATTCCGCATTGTACGCGCTGTCCCCGTGAGAGAAATTTGACCGGCTTTTTGTTCTCGGCAACAACGGTCCCCCTCCACCACTCTTCCACATACGTGTCGATCTCCTTCGAGGTCATCCCTTTGGCGGCCCCGTAGAATCGCAGATTTTCCAATGGAGAGAGACTGCCGTAGAAGCCGCTGTGTTCCAGGACCACTCCGACCTTTTTATACAATGCGGGAGCATGAAGCCAGGGGTCCTTATCCAGAACACGACAGATACCTCCGTCCAGGCGAAGCAAACCGAGAAGCAATCGAATCAGAGTTGTTTTTCCCGCACCGTTGAGGCCGATTAATCCGTATACATCTCCAGGGTTCATGGAGAATGAAGCCCCGTTGAGTACCGAACGGGTACCAAACCCTCGGACGGTGCTATCCACGGTAACAATGGAAGAATTCATAGGTACAAATATGGATTATGTGCAATTGGATAATGCTAGCCCAGGTTTTGCAGCCGAGAACCGCTGTGCCGAGCGGAGCGATGTATTGAGCGGAGCCGAAATGCCGAGG
>CAYFVL010000066.1:0-22840 GCA_964346405.1 uncultured Fibrobacterota bacterium | reverse complement strand
GAGGAATGAGGAATGAGGAATGAGGAATGAGGAATGAGGAATGAGGAATGAGGAATGAGGAACAATCCAAACAGCCTGATTCCAGGTTCGATGGGCGGAACTGAGTTCGAGGTCGGTATTCTCTTGGTTACTAATCACCCAGGCGGTTTTGTATATTCAAAACATGGAACTATTGAATAAAAAAATTACAATTGAGAGTCTGAAAGAGATGGCTAGAGGCCGATATGGCAATATGGTAAAAGCCGTGGTGGATATCCGCGGGAATCTTATGGTTGTTGATGCCGAACTGCATTCGGACCAGGAAATGCTTCTCCTGGACAGTGGCTCACGGCAGCAGGATCTGTGGGGCATAAACGTCTATCCCGATCTGGAGCGGACCGATCCGGATTTTATAGAGTTTGATTCCATGATCAATCTCCGACCTGCGCAGGGCAATTTCACCAGAGATGTTGATGATGAGGCGGTCCGAAACGCCATAAAGAAAGTCGTGTACAATTGGATAGAGTAGCCCCGCAGCATAAGGACCTGGCTCAAGGCCGCTGGTTCACGATGTCCCTGTGTGAACAGATGGCCAACGTTGGAAGCGAGATCGAACGGACAATCAAGTGGCGGAACAAGGGTAATGACGAATACAGCCGCATGGCATTTTTCCGTGCCCTGGAATTACTCGATCTGACGATCGCCGATCCAAGGCATAAGGGACGACTCAAGGAAATCTGCAGAACCCGCGAGGCATTGGCCGACAAATTCTACTTTGACAATACCTACAAAAGCACCGACGAATCCTGGCGCAAGTATTTCCTGCAGTTCACCATCGCGGCCAGGATGGGCCGGCGAAAGTAGATCCAAACCTTGCGTAGCATACAGTTTCTGCGCTTCGCGGAAGTAACCTCACCCCCTCGATCCCCCTCTCCGCCCGGATAGGGTGAAGTCGCTTTGAACTGGGATGTCAGGCAGTATTGTCCTGTGGTGTTTCGGTTCTGAAATAGCTGCGAGCTGGAAGATATCTTGCGTTGACGAGACTCCCGATTCCGACTTTCCTCAGCGCCGCTAGGCGCGACATATCTGTAGCATTATGATCAACATAAAATCGATTTCCCAGGTCCGTAGGACCGACAGGAAATGGTCACGAGAATGGAGCCCCTCGTCACGGACGCGAGCGTCCTCTTCGGTTGATGGTTTGGTGGCGGTGATAAGGAAAGATTTTATCGCAAATTGTCGTTTGAGTTGGTTTCAGCGGAAAGATGCGTAAAAATTTTGCATTATGGTTTTAAAGCCTGAATTTGCCGGGCATTTCTTGAGCGACCGTTCAGCGCCGCCGCCGGAGACCCCAGGATGCTTGGGCCTGCCTGTTTGAGGAGGCGACTTAGCCGACGAGTTTGCAGGCCCATCCTGGGGTCGTAGGCGATAAGCGGCGGTGTCCGGGAGCAAAGCGTTTCTGCCTACTCTTGGGGCGCCTGCCAAGAGTAGGTCGTCGTCCGGGGCCGAAACCCCGGAAATGCATCGGTTCTGCAATTGCCAACGCTATGAGCGAAAATCACTCGTACGAAGCATGCCGTTGTTGCGCTTTACGGAAGTGAAAATCCGGGTTATCCGCATGGTCTTGGAGTAGAGTATCGTTAGGTTTGGGTTTTAATCCTCCGGGTCACTGAGCCTGTCGAAGTGCCCCGCCTCTTTGATTCCTGCTTTCAGATTGGTTCTAAACACCACCGATGTTCAATATCTGGTGTTCTCAAAACGTTCTCTACAAGTGGGATTTTCCACCTTCGTAAACCCACCGTCCAACTCCTGACACGCCCCGTCCCAAATTCGAGACTGGTGTTTACAAAAGATATCGCATAAGGGCCGGAAACGGCAGTTTGTTTGGGCATGGCCTTTGCATTCAGGGGAGAGCACAACCGGAAGACGTGGTTTGTAGCCGGAAACTATGCCACGTTGACCAATGCACACCACCCAGTGTGATGGAATGTACTTTCACTCAAGCAAAGGAGTAGTGCTATGCTCAAATGGATTTTGTCGACGACACTTACCCTCCTGATTTCAGCCGGTATACAGGCTGGAACGATTCAGGGAACGGTTACGGATGCGGAAACGGGTGAACCGATCGGAGGCGCGGTGGTAATTGCGACTTCGGGATTCGGTGGTCGGGCAACGATCGACTCGGCGACGACCAATGCGGAAGGGGCGTATTCGATTACCGATCTCGTTCAGGGGATCTACCTGACGGCGGCTTCGGCCGAAGGGTATCAACCCTCACAGTCGAATTTTCCCGTTGACCTGGGCCGGAATCAGACTGTCGAGTGGGACTTTGAGCTGAGTCCGGGGTCGGGAACCGGGAGTGCCTCGATTGGAGGTACGGTCACCGATCGGGAAACAAATGAACCTGTTGAGGGTGCACAGGTCATATTGTCGGTAATGACTGGTTTCGGTGGAGGCGGCAGTCGGCAGACGCTCGACACTGTCATGACAGATGCCGAAGGTGGATACACATTCGCCGATCTTATAGCCGCTCAGCGGTATCGTCTCGATGTGACTGCCGACGGTTACTTTGCGGGGCGGCAATCGAACATTATACTGCAACCGGGCCAGGATTTCACGGCTGACATCTCGCTCGAGCCGGTCGGCGACCAGGTGGGAGCGATCGCCGGTACGATTACCGACAGCGAAAGTAATGAGCCGATCAACGGCGCAACGGTCATTTTGTCTATGTTTCTCGGCGGTGGTGAATATCGTATGCTCGATACGATCTTGACGGGCGCCGACGGGCAGTATTCGTTCACCGAAGTGCCCGCCGGGAACGGTTACCGCGTTCAGGCTTCGGCCGACAATCATGAATCCGCGACACAGCGAAATATCGAAGTTACCACCGGAGAAACAACGGCCGCAAATCTTGCGCTCACACCGGTCGTTCCACCCAGTGGCGTAGTGACGGGGCTGATCACCGATACGGAAAGCAATCCGCTCTCCGATGCCACGGTTATCCTTCAGTCTATTACCTTTTCAGGTGGTTCGATCGGTTTGACTAACATCGATACGGTTGCATCCGGTGAAGACGGTACTTATGAGTTCAACGAACTTGAAAGCGGCCGCTATCGCATACGCGCTTCGCTTGAAGGCTACGAAGATGAGACGTCGGACGACTCAATTCTTGAAAATGAAGACACTCTGACGATCGACCTGTCGCTTACGGAGATCAGCATGGGAACCATGACGGTTCTGGTGCTTGCCGAAAGCGACGATTCTCCGATCGAGGGAGCGACGGTAACGGCTACGTTGAAGGCTACCGACGGAGAAACGTATACCGCGACCAGCGGTGGTGACGGGTATGCGTCGCTGGGCGAGGTCATTTCCGGTGACTATACGGTAACGGTATCGAAAACCGGATATGACACCGAAACTCAGCAGCGCCGAGTGTCGCCTGAAGAGAACGATTCGGCAACGGTTCTGCTGGCCGAAGCTACCGGAATGCAGCGAGTGCTTGTTGGAACTATTACCAATAAAGACGAAGAACCGGTATCCGGTGCATCGGTGGAACTGAGAGCGGGCAGTGACGATGATATCCTTACATTGACCGCGGAAAGTGATGCCGAAGGGAAGTATGAGATCAGCGGCATTTTGATGGACTACTCCCAGGTCCGGGTGACTATAACGGCAACCGGATATGTGGAGAACTCGGCACAGGTTCAGTTGACCGGTGATACGGTTACGTACGATGTGCGGTTGGAAGCCGATCCTGCTTCACCGGTGGTTACAAAGGTGAGCGCCGTCCCGGGAATCCGACTGGAGAGTAACTCTTCGGGACGCTTTGTTCGGTTCGTGAACATGAAGACGGCCACAACGCTCAATCTCTACACGATCAATGGTCGTCTGGCGTTTTCGCGCGAGGTTCCGAGAGGAACTCACCTCGTGAATCTTCCAAAAACGGTCGCCGAGCAGAAAACACTTCTGGTAGTGGAAACCGCTACCGATGTGCTTCTGACCGAGATGCTTTCACGATAATAGCGAATGTTTCAATCGACTGTTATTTCGGCCTCGTCCGTTCGGACGGGGCCTTTTTTGATCCTGAACGCTACAATTTCGGACCAATTCCGCAAAAATATTACCCGATTTGCACATTTTTGCCTCATTTTGATTGCTTTCGCCCGGCACCGGCAGTATTTTAGACCCTCAGGCAAGTTCTCTCCCAGTTGATTTTTTCACCTAACCTAAAAAAAGGAGGCCTGATGCGTAGTCGTTTTCTGGTAAAAGCGATCGCTCTGTGTGCCGTTGTTTCATCCGCCGCGTTTGCCCAGCAAAGCACGGCAAGAATCGATGCTCTATCCAAAACCCTCATCTACAAAGATCCCTGGCTCATGCTGAATGACCCGGTAGAGATGTTCTATTATCAGGACATTATTCAGGCGACATACGATGGCTCGGTTGGACCGATCTTCGCCACGCGTAGACTGAAAAGTGCTGAAAATATCATGATTGGGTTTATTGCTAACCGGACTGATAATGCCTGGGAGGATTTCTACACCAGCGCATTTCCTTACACCGGTGATATGTCTGCCACAGGAAGTGGCATGAACCAAATGCCGAATGTCCCTCATTTACTTTTTGGTCTCGACCTGGAATTCATGAAAATCGGCCTGGATCTCAACTACGAGTTCGCCCGGCACAGATTTGATAGTGAGAGGATTGATACCGGGGCCGGCATTACTACCGAAACAATTGTGGATGTTAATCAGACGGTTGGAACCCCTGGAGTGAAGCTAAGCAGCGACATCTTGCTCGGTGACTTGAAGCTTGGGGTTGGGGGAGAACTAGCATTTCCAAGTGTAAATAGCTTCCGATCGGACGAAGTAAACAGGAACGGTGATCTCGCCGACGGCACAGTCAGTAGATCACTTCTTGAATGGACCACCAGGGAGGAGAGCGGAATTCGGGTTGGAGGGTTCGCCGACATTACTGCGGAACTTTTCGACATCACTTGGAAAACCGGTGTCGGAATCGTCTATGATACGTACCGGTTCGAGACTGACACAACAAAAGAGCAGAGCATTGTGGGGAGCCCGGACACAACCTTCGATACGAGTCACGTAATTGGGAGTTCTCAGGATTCTCGTATGGTGCCCTATTTCTGGCTTGGCGGGCTTAAAGAGATCCAGCCCGGACTTGTAGGGGGGTTCAGCTATCGGTTCAAGTATGAGCTGGACAAGACCGTACCCGATTCGCTGGCCCAGGATTTACGCATAAAAAGAGATTTAACTCTGCAAAACCAGATACGTGCCGGCATAGAGAAAACCTGGCAGGATTGCTGGAGGTTTGATGAAGTGTTCGCTCGTGCGGGATTAGACTATGATATATCGACATTCATCCCAAAAGAGACTTCGGATGGCGAACAGAAGGGCGAAAGTTTCGAGAGTCGGCGCAAGAACCGGACTACCTTTAGTGAAATGAATTTCACCCTCGGATCCGGTATCCGAAAAGGCATTTTCCTCTTTGATTTCGTCGTTAATAAAGACCTGCTGATCAATTTCATCCCGATAATCACTGGTGCGAACCCGTCGGGCGGAGCATTCGCCAAGTTCACTATAACCCTCGATTTCAAACATCGAACCGCGGACTGCTGCCCGAAACCGTGTGAAGGCGGCTCTTCAATGATGCGGTCAACTCCGGCTTCAACCCCATCCTACGGCGGTGAAGCGCAAACGGAAGAACCGGATATGGATTTCGGTTTCTAAGCAGGTACTGATAGCACGTGCATATTAAAGGCGGACTTCGGTTCGCCTTTTTTTACCGCCGGTTTTCCCAAAGAAAAATATCCCCCCCGATCCGCTCGAACATCTAGACAATAAATTATTCTCTGTGATCTCCGTGTTCTCAGTGGTTCCTCTTATCAACCTTAGCTCCAGAGAGGATAAAAAATGCCCACCTCGAACCTCTTAAACAATAAATTATTCTCTGTGATCTCTGTGATCTCTGTGTTCTCAGTGGTTCCTCTTATCCACCCAAGCTCCAGAGAAAGGAAAAGATGCCCACCGCACCAAAAACCAAAAATGCACAGTATATCTCCGCCTCCCGAAGAACCGACCTTCCACGCTTTCGCACCAATGAATTCTTCTTGGCCCGGGAACTGGGGGAGATCACGTATGATGGCGGTTACGGACGATCGTATACGGTTTCTCTCAAAGAAGAAGACGTCCTGGGCTATGTTTTCTGGTCCAAGGATTACGCGCCTTTCATATCCCATCCCGCATTCAAACGGCTGATCCTGAGAAACAATGCTGTATTTGGTTTCACTATCAACGACATTCCGGCACTGGAGCCTGGAGTTCCTTCGCTCGGTCTGCGACTGGAAACGCTTCGGCAACTTTGTGAACTGGTTGGCCCGAATCGGGTGATGTGGCGCTATGATCCAGTCTGCAAATACCGCAACTCCAACGGAGCCGTCGTAGTCACCGACGAGCCGTTTTTCCGCCTCCTCCCCGGAATTGCCGGGCTGGGGGTGCGCACCTGTTTCTTTTCATTCATGACCGGATACGCAAAACTGAAACGTCGGCCCGTGCGATTCGAACCGTTCAGTGAAGCAGAAAAAAGGACAATTGGAAACCGGATGCTTCAAGCCTGCCGAGAGCACGGGGTGGATCTATACAACTGCTGCAATGAGGACATCCCGAGCCTGGTCCCCGGCATTGCTCAGGCCCATTGTATCGACGACCGCATTCTGAGAGAAACCGATCGTTTTGGGGTACACCGAACACTCAGGCCAAAACCTACCAGACCCGGATGCGGGTGCTACGAAAGCCGTGATATCGGCTCCTACAACCCTCCATGTCCGCATGGATGCGTGTACTGCTATGCCAATCCGGCATGAGAATGCCTCCGCTAGTATCTTCCCGAAAACACCGAAAACGGACACTGAGAATGCCTCAGTTTAGCATCTTCCCGAAAACGGACACTGAGAATGCCTCAGTTTAGCATCTTCCCGAAAACGGACACTGAGCCTGTCGAAGTGCCCGTTTTCGCGGGTGGAGGTCTGATACTCAGCTCCCACTATTCTCCATTCTCAAGCTCCCGCATCTGCTTCTTGAGCTTCTCGATCTCGGTATCTATGCTTTCCTGTTTCTCCCTGGCATCCTTGAGCGTTTCCATTTCCGAGCCCTGCTTGACCATTTTGTTTACGACCGCATACGCGTATTCGACATCGTTCCGGATACGCTCGATGCCGCGATCAAAGAATGATCGACGGGTGAATTCGTCGTTGAAACCCAGGTAGTCCTCGAGGTCGGTTCGGAGTTTTTGTTGTTCGGTATGGAGACTGTCGGCGATTTTGGCAACTACCGGAGTCTGATTTGTATGGGAAAACCTTTGCGCCTTCTGCGCTATGAAATCATAGGATATCCGATTCCGTTCGTATTCACGGGTCCGCCTTGAGAGCGAATCTCTGTCGGGGGCGCTATACGAGCGCAAAACCGTCTGGGCCTGTACGAGTGCGGCGGCGGCATCCTCGTGTTGTTTTTGCATAATGTGTCCGTACGATTTGATCAGGTAGCCTTCAGCCTGGTTGGGTAGTCGGGTCGCTTTCCGGGCCAGGATTTCCCCGGCGCGGATGCAATCCCTCCATTGCCGTGCTTTCAGTGCCGACCAGCCGAGACCGAGTTGCGCGTCTTCGTAGTAACTGCTCCTGGTATCGACCATCCGAAGCGCGGTTACCGCCTTGGACAATGAGTTCTCTTCGTAGAACAAGTATCCCAGGAAAACAAGAGAACGGTTGACCACCTCTTCTTGCGCCGGTGTGCTCGTTTTCACCTGAAGGCAGTTTTCGAAGCTTACCATTGCCTGCCCGAGATTCACATTGAGGACATGGCAAACCCCGGCACTGTGCTGGGCATAGACATAGTCGGGATGGCGATCGGTTATATGATTGAATAAGCCGACCGCTTTATGATATTCATTTTCTTTCATGAAAGTTTGCGCCATGAGGTATGCCGCATGCATTCGCAATGAATCATGTACCGACCCGTTGTTCAGTTCACCCCATACCCGTCGTACATCCGAGTGATCGGTCTCGAGATAGTGAACCCGCATCATACCAAGCCTGGCCTGAGGAATGGCCTTGCTCCGGGGATATTCGTCCAGCATACTGGAATAGGTGGCCAGGGCGCGGGCCCGCATGTCGAGGCTTTCCAAACATCGTCCGCGATAATAGCCGACCCAGTCGTTCTTGAAAAAGTCGGGAAACTTGCTTTCCAATTGACCAAAGACAAAATAGGCGTCCCAGTATTTCCCGGACGTGAACAATCGCATTGCCCGCGCGTAGAGGTCGTTGGGCATAATCGATGCCAGTCGCGACATCCGACGAGCATACATCTCTTCCCGGTGAAGCCCGACTTCGCTCACAAGGTAAAAGGTATGGTGGCTTGCCAGATCGTCACCGGTCATATTCATGTACTGGTACATAAGCCACAAGTCTCGTCCTTGCGTAAGAACGGCTCCGTTCAGAGCGATGGAAAATCCGACGTACCCCGTTCCGATTTGGAAAAACGCACCGGCGAGATCCCGCAGAGGCCAGACGCCTGCCCGAAAGTTTATGTCGTATTCCAGCGATTTTGTTCCCTTCGAAAGTGACTGCAGGATTCCGGAGTCGGATTCAGTGTAGGTCACCTCGGCAAACTCGTCCGCCGACGCAAATATGTCCTTGAGCGCGTAGTCCAACTCGGCTTCGACAAGCCCCTCGACAACAGATCCCATCCAGGATAACTTCAGGTTGGTCGGGAGCTTCTCGGTTCTGTCTTCTCCCTCGAGCGTGGGCGGCGCCAGGTTCTGAAGCGCGGCGCCGATCACGTGATTTCCCAGTATCGGATGGTACATCAGATTCCAGCTCAATCCGGCACCGGCGCCGAATCCCATAAGAGGATCGCCGAAATTATCTTGACGAAGTACCAAAACGTTTACCCCAAGATTGAGCCGCCGCCAGGGATTGATCGCATAGGAAGCCAGAAACGCATTGCTCCGGTCGTCGGTGCTCTCTTTACCGGTCAGGAGCTGATCATCCCCGAGAACCGCCTGTTGTACACTGCCGGTATTGAGTCCAAACCATGTCAGACCCGCGGTATGGTACAGGCCGATGGGGAGGGTAAAACCCAGTTCCCACATTTGCGAGAAGCCCTGCATGGAATTGGACATGGCGCCACGAAATGTCGTATAATTCTCTTCGGCAAGCAACGAAGGGTTCCCCAGAGGAGAACGCGAAGAGAGTAGATCGCGCCATCGCTGAGTCGCCAGGTATTCGCCCGGAAGGCCGTCGCCTGAAACCGCCTGGGCGCACACGAAAAGAGAGATAAACAAAATCGAGGTCGAGGGCGTTTTTCGCACTTTCACGATAGATCCTCCTCTATAGACAATCCGCACTTCGGGCGGACTGAACGACCGGTTTTCTACATTGCGCGTGACTTTTGTTCCGTTCGGCGAAACGGTTGTTCAATTGATTCTCGATCTGGTTTCATTTTACCGTTTTACACCGATCCGGATTCTATGCGTATGGGCCTTGCCGTCTTTTTCCTTTACCTGAACTACCAAAAGGTAGACGCCGCCGCCCGCGTATCGTCCGTTGTCGTTGAGTCCGTCCCAGAAGATCCCGTAGAGCACCTGGGCGCCACGATAAGCCTGTCGTAATTGAAGGTCGCTGCGAACCACGTTTCCAAGGGCATCATACAGTCGAACCTTGCCGTAGCCGTTGCCTTCTCTCATGAATTCTTTCTCAGTACCCAGGGAAATGAGCGTTCCGGAGGCGTCGCGGTTACGTGGCAGCACATTACGATATTCTTCCTCGATTTTCCTTTTGCCCTCAAGAAATTCGTAGATTTTTGTCTTGCCCGGAACAAATGGGTTGGGTCCGACCGCTATAACGGGTTCCGTCGGATCTTGCGTATTCAGTGAATCGGTATACCCGGGAACCGTTGGGCTCGTCACGTTGACAACGGCGTCGCCGTCTTTCTTTCGATAGATAATGATGCGCGCTCTACCCGTTTCGTCTTCGTTCAGAAACTCGTAACCGGCAATAACGGGATTGTCGATTTCCCAGTCAGCATCGGTTGCAATGCCTGCCTTATTTCCAAATTTATCACGGAAAATTGCCCAGACCGTATCGGTCGGACTTTCGTTTTCGCTGGACTCTTCCAGAGAAACCTTCAGCCTGTCTTCGTCTTTCCGCAGTGGAGTTGTAGCGGTATCACGTACCAGGTCGATATGGTGCGGATCTCCCGGCTGTATGTCAACCCGAAGTTCCGTTGCAAAATTTTGTGATGGATCGTTGGGATCGGTGAAGGTTGCCCGAACTATCGATTTCCCGTGCGCTTTCGTCGGGGTCCAACTGTTGTTTGGTCCATTCACGTTTATCAGGTGAACATTTCCCATAGTGTCTATCAATTCCCAGGTCACCAGAGTATCCATCCGCGGCAGGCGGTTTTTTTCGTCATCGAACACCCTGGACCAGAGATCGATCGTGTCACCGGCCTGTATTGTGACCAATTCACCGTAAGGCTGATCAGTGGTGGAATCCGGATAGAGCAGCAGGTCGCCGGGAGGGGCGATAACGTTTGTGGTTATCTTGATAGTGGATTTTACCACATTGCGTTCGGCATAGAACAGGCTGAACATGTACTTTTCGCCATTCTTAAGGCCCTCGAGACTATCGACATTGAACGAACCGGTCGCCGGTCCGTGTACACCGCCCAGGTCCATGGCCAGTTTTCCGTTTACAAATACCCAGACATCGTCGTCTCCATTGAAATCAAAGGTAAGTCCGGGCTGTTTCTGGAAAAGGATATGCATCTCCATGGTAAAACTGTAGTTATGCTCGTTATCGGCTCTGTCCCGTTTTCCTTCATCACCGTATCCCCGTCCGTCGAGCCAGAAGAATTGCGAAGCGCCGTTCTTATCCGAGCGGTCGAACTGGTACACGCCGTTTCCCGTATGAAGGAATGGAAGGCTGTCTTTGATCATGATGTTTATGAACGAGGTATCGTGGTCGACGGATTTTATTGGGGGAAGAGCCAGGCGTCCGGACCTACCCACGTAGTTCGGAATAGTGTAGTCGCCCCTGGCCGCGGTTTCCCACGGGCGATACCAGTACTTGATATAGCGATTATGACGAACATTGCCCGGGTTGTATATCGGTTTGGGAATGGAATCAAACCCGAAATATGCGGCATTGGTTTTGTCCCATTCGAGTTGGTCGTCCATAACCATGCGGCTTTGAACGCCGTAATCATTTTCCATGTTGAATTCAGGGTTCGACATATCGGCGTGGAAGTCGTAGAAAATAACCGGAATCCAAAGCGTGTCGGGGAATTTCTGAGCTTGAATCACGAAAGCAAGCAGAAGCAGGAAGGAGAAATACCGCTGTTTCATAACTGACCACCTTCCGCATAGGGGAGACCAAAACCGATCCGGTAGGCACCGTCGGCGATTCCGGATTGGAACAAAATCGCTGAAATGGTGTCGTCGGGTCCCATATTATGCAATATAATCTCGGATTTTTGAAATGGTGAAAAGGCCTGATTCTCTCAGCGAAACCCTGTTTCCCTGTAATTCGATGTCGGAAAAAGGGCATCCGCATACCCCGGAAGGGACTCATATATGCGGCAAAATGGTCCGATGCCCGAAATCGAGTTCACTTTTCGCTTTCGAGTGAATTCTACGATTTCGGTTCGATTCTGCCAATACTATCGTGGAAATTAGCTTCACCGCCTGAATGGAGGAAGCGAGTGTGCTATATGAGTGCGATCCGGATCAACCAACGCGATTATTGCCGAGAACGACCGGAGATCATCACTGAAGGAAATGTAAGCGAGGGTGTTTGTACTACTCTACGATCTGGTGGGATGGGAAGTTGTGCAATGGAGAATACGGGCCGGAGCCGCGGGCTCCGGCCATATGTTTGGCGTAAATGGTAGCTGTTACTCAATGTCCGTCCGGGAAGCCGCCAATTCAGAGAAATTAACTCGTTTTTCTCCTGGGGAGGAAGACCCGACATAGAATGCCGTGAGAAGGCTTTTTCGGACAGACACTATATAGTGCTTGTCCGAAAACTCCGCTCAGTGTCCGTTCAGGGAGTTCTCGGACAGGTACGAATTACTTTGCCGGCCTTATCCTCACGCGAGGTTTCTTGTGCCCGGTGAACAGTTTCAGCCTTAAATGCTTTTTCCCGAGCAGAAGACCTGCTACTGCACCAAAAGCGGTCCCGAATACCCGACTGAGTACAAATCCGAGCAGACCGAGTATCCCCGAAAACAGAATTCCGGCGATTTTTAGCGCAAGGCCGATAATCGATGCAACTACTCTGAAGGGCATTGCGATTATTTTGCCGAGCATAGTTTTTCTCCTGTGTCTTAAAATTGATTCGTAGCTAATCTTCCCGAACAACTCGGGGCGTCGACCTACAAAAACTCCCTCTAATATAATTTCCTTACAATGCCGGAACGACAAATGAGGTGACGGGGTTTTCCACAAGTACTTCTTACTGCTGCGAAACTTGGGTTTGATTATATACCCAACCTGGGCGCGGCGCAAGCCTTCAGACGGATATCAAGCAAATTTCATGCCCCGGAACGCTCCGCCACATCCGCCTGGTTAGGTCCTATTTAGTGCCTGTCCGAAAACCCCTCGTTCATCGAGCGGAGTCGAGATGAACTCCCCGTTTCGGGCCGAAAACGGGCACCTCGACTCCGCTCGGTGTCCGTTTTCGAGGGTTTTCGGGCAGACACTATTTACTTAGAGGTCAACCGTGTAACCCCGTCCCAATCCGGTCCCGGGGGATTATTGCGGTACGTTTCGGCATATTCCCGAATACGTGTGCTGGGGTTCATACCTTTTGGCGCGATTTCCCGGTATGGCTCTATTCTTTCGCATTCCCGCAAAACCTCGATAGCTCTATCCCATTGCTGATCATAGAACAGTTCCAGTCCGTGATTGTATTGTCCGATAAAATTCCGGTATTCCGACGGTTCCCGCCCCTTTTCAGATATAAGTTCATATACCGTGACGGGTTCAGACTTGCCGACCACTGTAATTTTGTCGATCTGACGCACGGTGAATTCCGCTTTGATAATATCATAAGTCATGTTGCTGATCATCGTGTAAATGCCATACTGCTTTGCGGCACTCTCGAGACGTGCGGCTAGATTGACCGCATCTCCCATCATGGTGTAATTCATACGGACTGCCGATCCCATGTTACCGGTTGTTATCGGACCGGTATTGACCCCGATTCTCATGCGCATTTCATGAACAATTGCCGGCCACTTGTCGCCTTCGGACTCCCATTTTTTCCGCAGTTCTCCCAGACGTTCCTGCATCCGAAGAGCCGTGCGGCATGCCTGATGAGCATGATCTTCCATGGGCATCGGCGCCCCGAAAAAAGCAATGATCGCGTCTCCTTCATATTTGTCCAGTGTTCCGTAATGCTCCAAAAGGATATCGGTCATGGCCGTCAGGTACTCGTTGAGAAGCTCCACCAGGCGAGTAGGTGATCCCAGCTTTTCGGAAAAGGTGGAGAAACTCTGGATGTCGGTAAAATACGCCGTCCGAATACCCTCGTCGCCTCCTAACCGCGGTATCTTCTTTTTTTTGTACATGATGTCGATAAGCTCGGGTGAGAGGTACTGCTTGAACGTGCTCTGAAGAAACTGGCGGTCCTTTTCTTCGGTCACATATCGATATGCCATCACCGCGGTAAACGTCATAATGATTGTAATAGAGGGTCGAGCGATCGGAATCCAGAGACTCTCGGTTCCAAAGAGCATCATGGCCGAAAGAAAATAGATGAATATCCCCAGAATCGTGAGTATCGCCCCGGGAAGTGGTTTCATCATGTAGGCAATGAAACCGATTGCCGTCCCGACCAGAACAAGAATGATGAAGCTTTGCCAGGCGCCCATTTTTCTGACAAAAGAGTTGGTAAGAAGAGAATGAATAAGGGAGGCATGTACTTCGACTCCGGGATATTCCTGATCGAGGGGTACGGATACTATATCGAAGAGCGCCGGCACGGTTGAGCCGATCAGGTAGACGCCGCCCTCGAGCGATCCGGATTCCCGGTCCTTCATTATATCGTAATACGAATGGTGCTTGAACGGTTCGCCCTTGTGTCCGAAATAGGTTACCAGATGGCGATTGTCGGGAAGAAGCGGTACTCGGACGGTCTCTCCGAACTCCCGTCGATATCCGGGCTCGAGTTCCATCAGCTCCGCCCATCTCGTTTTGCAGAGTTGCTCGAGAGTTTTGCCGCGAAGCACCGGTATGTTCGATACCAGTTCGTCGCCGGTATTACGAATATCCAGCGGGTAGTATACCAATCGGGATTCTCCATCCCGAAGATCGGTGAATTCATCAAACCTCAGCTTCCGCAGCATTTTCAGATCCTGAGGAACAAGATAGTATTCCCAGTCACCGTAGGGAGCGGTAAGCAACCAATCGATATCGGAGTCGCGAGTGATCTGGATCTCGGGTGCCGGCTCTTGCGTCGAACCGATTTCCATTGTAAGCAGTGCATCGATATCGCTCTTGCGAAATGCTTCCACAACTGGTCCCGGAAATTCTCCGCAGTACATGGAAATGTATTCCTCACCGTCGTCTCGCTTACCGATCCGGAGGAATGTGGTGAGATTTATTCCTTTGCCGACCTCGAGATTCAGAATCTCATCCGCGTGCTCGATGATCGCTTCGAGCTGTGATTGCGATACGTGAGGATAGGAGCAGCGCAGGTGGTTGTTTTCATCTTTGTAAACTTTAAATGGTCTGCCGATATCGATATATTTGCCGGGCTCGAACACAATCTCTTCGGGGGGGGTGCCAAAAAGAGAGGCAACCGTCAGGACGCTGATCGGAAGGTAGACATTTTCGCCATCACCGTGTCCGTACAAGAGGGGAATCGATCGAATAACGCCGTCTTCGTTATGGGTTACATTCAGATGGCCGATGCCTCTTGCCGCCCGGGCCAGTTCGGGGAATATGCCGTCGACAAACGATTTGTTTTCGAGAATCGCATTGCGCTTTTCTTCCGACATCCGGATCGTTGATTCGGGGTTGAGTGCATCATGCCATTCCGGGGTAGCCTTATGCTGAACCTGAGACAACGCATGAGCCGGGTAGTCGCGTTCGTCGGCCATTCTCACCCCGTGGAAAACATGGCCGCTTTCTCGGGTGGCACGGATAAATTGTTTGTCATAGTCGATCGCCGACTCGATGGATTGAACGGTTTCTTCATTCACTGGAACGCTGGGATTGAAATCCTTGCTACGCTGCAGAAGCTTCTTGAATCTTTCAGCGTAGTGAACGTCTTCGGGTTCCTGGAAATTTATGTCGAATACGATAGCGGCAGGGAAGTGTCCGGACAGATTGTCTACCAATTCGGCGTGAAACGATCGGTTCCAGTTCCAGTACATCCCCAGTTTGTTAAAAGATCGGTCGTCGATATCGACGATATGTACACCGGAAAAGTAGTCTTCGGTGGCGCTCTCCTCCTTTTTGTTGTCGAGTTCCAGGAATTTCCAGTGATAAAGCATGTAGTAGCTCTGATTCTCGAGTCGGTCTATCAGGTCGGGAACAAACCAGTTCGTGATCGCGGCGACTGCAACGCCGACGATGGTTCCAAGCAGAAGACTTTTTCCGACTTTCTTGAGAATCGTCACCAGCGTCCCCTTTCAGACTGGTCGAGATTTTGCAGGCGACAGGTAGTTTTCGCCAAATACCGATACCCGGCACACCCCGGCGCCAAATCAGGTCAGGTGTTGGCATAATCGGGCGGGATGGCGGCTGCGGCGCTCGAATTCCCGCAAATAACGACAGAACCCTTCGAAATCGATCGGCAGTGTAATTATAGCGGGAGGGGATGGACAACGCAAGCGCAAACAGCAACGCATAGCCTATATTTGGTATCTTTGCCAGAGGGGGTATCGGCGGATGTACCGGCCCCAACGGGCAAAACGCCTGAAAACAATTTCGGAGAAGAATATGAACCTACCTACGATAGCAACCTTGTCCCGGCTGTTTTTTGCACCGATAATTCTGTTCGCGTTCCCTTATGCGGTTCAAAACGGACTGGACCTTACCTGGTTATGGGTTTGCGCCGTCTGTGTTGTGCTGATCGAAGTATCCGATGCAATTGACGGTGCTCTGGCGCGGGGAATGGGACTTGTAACCGATCTGGGAAAAATTTTCGATCCAATCTGCGACAGCCTTTCGCGGCAGACGGTAATCCTGAGCTTTGTCGCCGCCGGAATGATCCCCTTCTGGATGTTTCTGATATTCCTGTATCGCGACGGCCTCATGTCGCTTCTCCGAATCATGTCCGCCGCCGACGGTACAGTACTCGCCGCCAAAAAATCGGGCAAAATGAAAGCGGTATTTCAGGCAATGGGAATTGCGGCTGTCGTGGGAACTACCCTGCTTCGGGGATACGGAGTCGGAATCCCCGAAACCGTCGGCGGGCGTCATATCGCATTCTGGATCATGCTTTTTCCCGCACTGTTCACCGCGGCATCCCTTTTTGACTACTATATTCCGAACTGGCATGTGGTGAAAAGCCGGATGAAGCCAGTATAGGTTCCTCGAACTCGAGAACCCGGATACCGCAAGCAAATCGATCCCGACACCGATTGCGATTTGCGGGATCTTACGTTACCTTATCCAGTTGACCTGGGGGGGGTCCGCACATATTCCACAAAGTGGGAGCGTCGGGCGGTGGATGCACAACTTGGTATCGCGCACTCGGGGGGGAGCGATTCACTCGTAGCGCAACGCCTCGATCGGATCCATTCGGGAGGCCTTGACCGCGGGATATAGACCGAACAGAATCCCTACCGCTACGACTATTCCGAAAACTCCGAGAAGGTGAGGAAAAAGGATGGTCGGCACGATCGCTCCGTCGGTGGACTTCTGAATTGCCTCCTTGAAAAGGAGCGGTACCATACCGACAAACACCCCGACACTTCCGCCCACAAGAGACAATGTTACCGATTCTGCCACAAACTGCACAAAAATCTGCATATTCCCCGCACCGAGAGCTTTGCGAACGCCGATCTCGTGAATTCGCTCAGAAATGCTGGACAGCATAACATTCATGATACTCAACCCACCGACAGACAGAGAAATCGAGGAGACGATAAACATCAGCAGGCTGATGTTGCCGAACATACGCGTCATCTCATCGAGCCAATCCGCGCTTCGGTACTCAAAATCCTGAACGCCGCGATGGCGTCGTTTCAAGACACGTGCGATCTGAGAGGAAAGCCTTTCGGCGGATTCAGGGTCGGAAACGCGTACACGAATGTTCCCCGGTTCGGGGTCTCGCCCGGTAATGTATTTCCGCATTGTCTCGAGTGGCATAATGACGGCGCGACGAAGGTGTCGCGGCTCGAAATTCTTGTCGTCGGGTTTGAGAATCCCTATAATTTTCAGTCGAACTCCCGAATATACCAGCTCCCGGCCCAGAAGAGTGTCGACCGGCTTTCCACCCAATGCCGCCGCGGCTTGAATCCGCTCTTCCAGTTCCCAGGCAATCAAGCATACCCGTCGACCGGTTTCGATTTCGGCTCGTGCGAAAAGGCGCCCTTTGCCGACATGCGCATGTTCGAGGTCCTCCTCCAGTATTTCCGGAGTCACTCCGCGGATTCGCGCATTTTGTGTGCGACCGGCAATTCGTATCTTGTCATATCGCTCGATCGAGCGATAAAACCGGGATACATCGGGAGATTCACGCTCAAGGTAGCTTCCGTCGGAAAACCGAAGACCGGGGGATCGCGACCACTCGATCAGTTCGTCCGCGGGCGGCTCCCGGGCCGGCCAGAACCATACCGAACCGATCCACTGCCCCATTTTTTCCGTAAGAAAGACATCGATACCCCCAATCAGTGAGAGCATGGCCGTAAGCGAGGCAACGCCAAGAAGCACGCCGAGTATCGACAGCGAAGATCGCAGTTTGTGCGAACCCATCTCTATAACTGCCGTCCGCATACCAACCAGAAGAGATTGCGCAAACCGAATCGTCCGACTCACAAAACCACCAGTACTATTCAAACCCGGGAACCGGTTCCCGTCCCGAAACCCAGTCCCCCCTTCGGTTTGCGATTCATGATTCACTGTTTTCGTGAATTTCATTCCGTGCTGTCCAAAACCAATGAGAATAGACCATCAATACCGCAGCGCCGTCACCGGCTCCATCCGTGCAGCCTTGAATGCCGGAACCATGCCGCTCATGAATCCCGAGAAAAGAATAAACAAAATCCCAAGAATGTAATCGAAATCCGTCAGCCGCGGAACCATGGGGAACATGTCTTCGGGAGCCAATGTAATGGCCGCGCCGACCATCATCCCGGGAACACCGCCGACGAAACACAACAGAGTCGACTCGATGATGAACTGCATGAAAATGTCATATCTTCGGGCTCCCAGAGCCTTGCGTAAACCAATTTCACGAATTCTGTCTCCGATTGTCGCAAACATTATGTTCATGACACTCACCCCACCGACAAGCAGGCTGATAAGTGCGATACTCCAGAGAAGGATCTGCATACCCATCTGAGCGGTACGCATCTCCAGAATTTTGTCTTTACTGATCTCGATTTCGATATTTTCGATACCGCGATGCAGGGCCGTCAGCTCTCGCACGATCTTTCGGGCAGTGGGTTCCAGCATCGCGGTATTCTTCACCACGACCGGTACCTCGTCGACTCCGCTGTTTCGGCCGCCGAACTTTTGGCGGTACACCGAATAGGGGAAGAGCATCTCCATAGATCTCCGATTGTGCATTCCGCTTGTGTGAATCGTCCCTACAATGGTAAAAGGGGTTGACTGAAACACAATCTCTTTCCCTATAGGATCATCATTCTCCCCGAATAGTCTTTCGACAAGTCGCTTGCCAACGAGGCATACCGGTTTTGTAAGATCCATATCTTCACTGATAAGAGAACGACCTTTCTCAACGGTATAGTTATACGCATCGAGATAAGCGATGTCTACGCCATACACTCGAGCGCCGGAGGACTCGCCCGCCGACGTGACCCGGCGCCACCCCGGGCTTTCCATGCGAATAACCGATTCGATATTCGGTATTTTATCGAGAAGCGTTTGTACTTGCTCGAACGTGAGTTCCGGAGCATGTCTGAATCGTATCCGTTCTTCCGGGGTCACCGGTTCTTTTTTCTTGATAGTCAGGACGTCGAGCCCGCCGACCCGTTCCATACTTCTTTGCACATCATCATCGAGAGCCCGAATGAATGAAAGGTTTACCAGAAGTGACGCAACACCGAGGAAAATGCCCAGCGAGGTGATAAACGATCGAAGTCGGTTGCCTGAAACCTCTCTTATGCAAAGCCCCAGGTTCACTTTGAGAACAGTATATAGCCGGGCCGGATTCATTCCGCAATTACCCCATCGACCAGACGAACGATTCGTCGTGCACGAGCGGCAACGTCGGACTCGTGCGTGATCAGGACGATCGTGTTTCCTTCATTGTGCAGCCGATCGAAAATGGACATAATGTCCCGAGTGGTGTTGCTGTCAAGGTTCCCGGTTGGTTCGTCGGCGAGTATGATTGCCGGATCTTTCACCAATGCGCGGGCGATAGCTACGCGCTGCTTCTGACCACCTGAAATCTCGTTGGGTTTATGCCTGTGCCGTTCCCAGATACCCAGGCGTTCCAGTGACTCACGAACACGTTGTTTGCGTTGGGAGGCGGGAATATTGCCGTATATCAGAGGAAGCTCAACATTGGCGGCCACATCGAGCCTGGGAAGGAGGTTGAAATTCTGGAACACGAATCCGATATGCTTGTTTCGTATGTCGGCTAACCGGGATTGGCTGAGAGTCGCTACCGATTGTCCGGCAAGGAAGTATTCTCCGTCTGTCGGTACGTCAAGGCAGCCCAGGATATTCAGCAGCGTCGATTTCCCCGAGCCGCTGTGTCCCATCACCGCCACATAATCCCCGGTTTCCACCTGGAAATTGATATCGCGCAAAACCCGCACCACGGTATCACCCAGAGTATAGCTTTTAATGAGGCGTCGGGTTTCTATAACGAAGTTCATTGAGGTAGATTACTCCGGTTCAATCCATAGCATCCGTGAGAAGCCGTACCCGCGGGTATCATCGTCTTCGCCCCCTCCCTCCGGGTGCTTTCTGAGACTCTTGTTCCGCCTTTTCCGTGAAGACGACCACATCACCTTCCGACAATCCAGAAAGAATTTCGTAATGCCGGTAGTCCGTCTCTCCTATTTGAACGGGCGTACGCTTCGTGCCTTCGGCCGTCTCGACCATTACGAAATGGCGTCCCTCCTTGCCGCGTATGAAATGGTTCGGGATTCCCGGAACATTCTCCTTTTCCAGAATGACAAAATCTACGGCAACATTGACTCCCGGTGCTATACCGGTCACCAGGGAATCGATAGAGACTCGAACCTCGAACGTTCCCAATCCTTCGTTTCCGGACTTCCTGGCGGCGAGTGCAATGAAGTTGATCGTGCCGAATGTCTCGGCGTCACGAATGGCCTCCGGGTGAATCGCGACCTTTTGTCCGTGTTGCAGGTGAACGTAGTCCACCTCCCCGATCTGCGTGACTACCTCGAGTCTGCCTATATCGGCAATTGTGGCGAGCTTGGTGCCGGCCTGAAATCCGGAGGTCGCAGAGACCGCAATTTCTCCTTCCTCAACATTGAACTCGGTAATGACACCGCCCATAGGACTTGTCACTACGGTCTTTCCGAGTTGGTCGACAATGTCATCCAACTCGAGTTTCTGTCGCTGATACTCAATTTCGGTGCGTTCGACCGCCTGTTCAAGGTCGAACAGCTTACGTTGCGCAATTGTTCCGGTAGTGGCAAGTCGCTCGGCGTCCAGCAGGTCCCGTCGGGCCGTCTCGAGGTCGAGTCTGGCGCGACGCAATGCGAGATCGACGCCTTTTTTCTTGTACAATAGTCGGGAAGGATCTATAACGAGAATCGTGTCGCCCTGGTCCACTCGCTGGCCTTCACGGACCTGCACTTTTTCTATTTTCCCACTTGCTTCAGACTGAAGGTCTATCTTTACCACCGGTCGGACTTCTCCGGTTTGTGAAATTACATCCCGTAGCGAAACACGTTCAACGGTGTGTCGTTCGACCAGTCCGTCCGAGTTGTCTTTCCCTCCGCATCCGAACCCAAGTAGAACGACGGTGATCAGGAGAGTGCCGTGCGGCGGTTTTTTTGCGGTTATTCGTTCCATGCTATTCCAAATCTGTCAAGTGTGCGTCCCGTGGATTCATCGAGTCCGATTTCGAGTCGTTTCAAAACAATCTTGCTGCCAATATTCCGCACGACCGCATCGAGATAGTCGGTTTCGGCTTTGCTGAGAGTCACGGCGTCGACCGTCCCCACCTCGTATCCCGCAAGTGCCGCGTTTAGCTGCTGCTGCGCGATTCTCACCTCGGCTTCGCTGACGGCGAGCGCTTCCAGTTCGTTTCCCCAAACCAGTCGCAACTCCTCTACCCGACGAACGAGCGTAGTCTCATACCGTTCGGTACGCAATTGATTCTTCTCTATCCGCAGGGCGTGCTGTTTTACATCAAGTCGCCTGGATTTTGTGGGCAGCTCGTATGAAAGCACCAACGATACCAATGCATTATCTTTATCGAACCGATTGTTCCCCAACCAGGAATCGCCACGGAACGAACGGGAATAGGAAATGCCTATATCGGCTGTGGGCAGAAGGGATCGAGCGGCGTTTCTTCTCTGCTCCTCCAGTGATTGTGCAAGAATTTCGAAGAGTTGAAGCTGTGGATCGAATTCCTCGATTTCGCGCAGCAGCACTTCGGCGTCCGGTAATGATTCGATCACGACAACGTCACTCGTATCGATACGGAGGTTTTCAGGCATCATATTGAGCGTATCGGCCAGAGCCAGATGGGCCAGACGGGCCTGAGATCGAGCACCAAGCAGACTGTGATGCGTCCTGAGATACTCCAGATGTGCCGACAACGTATCCAGCGAAGGAACGGTTCCTACCTCAAACCGCGCTCTTGCGATTTCCAGCCTTTCCCGGGCATAGTCCGCCCGCGCCGAGAGTACTCTTTCCAGGAAGCGTTTTTCGTATAAAGACCAGTACTGGTAACGTACGGAACTCACTTCGCTGATTATTCGCTGAATGTGATTCAACGTAAACTGGTCGCGTTCAAGGCGGGCAAGTCTTATTTCGTAGTCAAGAGGAGAATAGTCCCAGGCGTTTCGCAAGAGGGGCTGAGTGAACGATATGTCGAGAGTTGAGCTGCTTGTCGCCGGAAGAGAATCAGTCGAAGGGCCGCGAGTGGTGGCCAAGGTGGTCCCCAGCCGACCACCGCCCGGCAATGTCTCGCCGGCCCTTATGCTTGCCCCAACACTTGGCTCGGGGCGGGGTTCGATGATCGGAAACCTCGGTTCCACAACCGCCGTGATGCTTGGCCGGCGGCCCGACAGTGTTTTCTCCAAACCCAGGGAATCGATTCTGTCGTCAATATCCAGCACGGCGAATCCGGTCGCGGACCGCACGGCGGCAAGAACCACTTCTTTCTCATCCAGCAGGGAAACCCCATGCGAAGAAATCGAGCAGCAGAGCAAAATCGGGAATATGAACGGCCACGATATAATCGATTTCAGGTTATTCTCCCTCCGGCAATGGTCGATCCGTCCGGCAATGGTATATACGTCCGGCGATGGTATTATGTCCGGCGATGGTATTATGTCCGGCGATGGTCGATACGTCCGGCAATGGTATTACGTCCGGCAATGGTAGATACGTCCGGCCGGACGTATTTACCCATTGCCGGTTACAGATTTTTGAGGTTTTC
>CAYFVL010000065.1:0-22949 GCA_964346405.1 uncultured Fibrobacterota bacterium | reverse complement strand
TGCTCTACCTCGGCTCCGCTCGGTACGGCGGTTCTCGACTGCGAAACCTGGGTTAAGTGACCGTGACTATGTATTTTATTGATAGAGAATTGGCCATTTGCATCAGTCACTCAAAGCGATGATGGCATCGCCCGGTTGATTGAGAAATCGAAGGCCCTGTAACGGTAAGCGGTGGAATGCCGTGAGTCGACCGGAAGACTTTTCGGACAGACACTGATTAAAGATGTAACAAGGCCGAAATCTGTAGATAAACACAATTCACCTGCGGGAGACCGAAATGAAAGCCAAAATGAAATATGCAATCCTCGTCGGTGACGGGATGGCCGATGAACCAGTTGAGGAACTTGGCGGAAAGACTCCTCTGGAGTATGCGGAAACCCCGAATATGGACGCATTGGCCGAACAGGGACGAACCGGAAGGGTTTCGACGGTGCCCGAGGGAATGGAGCCGGGAAGTGATGTAGCAAATATGTCACTATTGGGGTACGACCCTCGTACTTATTATACTGGGCGAGCTCCGATCGAAGTCGCAAGTCTGGGTATTCCGATTTCGGCACAAGATACGGCGTTTCGATGCAACCTGGTAACGATAGAAAAAGGAGTTATGAAAGATTACTCCGCGGGGCACATTGAAAATGAAGATGCAAAAGAGTTGATCATGGGGGTCAACAAGAAACTCGCTACCGCGGCAATTCAGTTCTACCCGGGTGTGAGTTACAGACACATCCTTATTATTACCGATTTCATGCCCTTGGGAATACGAACCACTCCTCCTCACGACATAACGGGGCAGAAGGTAAAATCGTATCTCCCGCAGGGAAATCATTCCGATATGCTGATATCTCTGCTTAAAGGGGCACATGCGTATCTTGTACGCTCAAAGATAAACAAGAAGCGAAAAGAGGACGGCAAATCCCCGGCGACGGATATCTGGCTTTGGGGACAAGGGCAGGCTGGAGTATTGCCGAGTCTGTATGAACGCTATGGTCTGAGCGGCTCGGTAATCTCGGCCGTAGATCTTGTGCAGGGACTCGGTAAATTGGCCGGTATGACCGCTCGTTGCGTCGAAGGGGCTACCGGATACCTCGGGACGAATTACGAGGGCAAAGTGCAAAGCGCTCTTCGGGCGCTCAAGAAAGAAGACTTTGTATATCTTCATGTAGAAGCACCGGATGAGACATCGCATGAGGGCTCGCTGGAAAAGAAACTGCAGGCTATTCGGGAATTTGATGAGAATGTGGTGGGACCGATGCGCGAAGGAATGACAAAACATGAAAAATGGAGAATTCTTGTCTGCCCGGATCACCCAACGCTCATTTCCACCAGGACGCATGATGCTACTCCGGTACCATTTGCAGTCGCCGGAACGGGAATCGAACGAGACAAAGTGAAGAAGTACAGCGAAAAAAGCATCCCTCTTACGGAAGACTCGCTCACGGGAATGGCTCTTTTCGACGCATTCATACGCGGCACCTTTGACGGTGAAGGGCCGGAGGACGAAAGCAACTGATGGGTTCACGTTATACGGAAAAGGTTATTACGTTCCTCTTTGACCTGCTCGCCGTTTCGATCGCATTCTGGGCGACGTTCTGGCTGCGTTACAAGAGTGGTTTTTTCCCCGAGACCTACAATCCGGCGCTTTCCTTTTCGGAGTATATCGTACCGCTCTTCATTCTGAGCTGTTCCTGGATTTTTCTTTTCTTTCTTACCGGTCTCTACAGAAGCTGGTATCAGGAATCCCGATTCGATGAATTCATCGTCGTCTCGAGGACCGTTATATTCGGAATTTTTCTGTTGTTTCTGATTATCAGTGCCGATGAATTGATGCGATTCGCAAAGACGGGTGTTGTCCCTCGGCTGTTCAGTCGAACACAGGTGGTAACGCTGTTCACCTACGGTGGATGCATGCTTTTCTTTGCCACCCTCAACCGATTCGCCATGCACAGCCTTTTCGCATGGTTGTTTTCTCGCGGACTGGGCATTCGCAATATGCTTATCATTGGCGCCGGCGAGGACGGCATCAAACTCGCCCAACAAATGTCGGCTTACCCGCATTTAGGATATCGCGTTCTCGGGTTTATCGACGATGACGGTAGGAAAAAGGGTACGGAACAGGGAGGGTTTCACGTATTTGGAACCTATTCGGAAATTCCACAGATTGTCAAGCGCGAAAATGTAGCCGGACTGGTTATATCTCACGTTTCCGCCTCCCCCAATGAAATCCTCAAAATCATAAGCTACAGCGGGGATGTCCGGGTGAATATCTATATGGTTCCTTCGCTGATCGATGTGATCACCGGACACCTCAAAACCCACCAGATTTTCGGCATACCACTTATGATTCTTCTGCAGGATCATATGCCGGGATGGGAAGCGAAGATCAAACGGTTACTCGACATTGCCGTTTCCGCCGGAATTCTTTTCATAGGCGCCCCTATCTGGCTATTCCTGGCTTGGCTGGTCCGCACGACATCGTCGGGACCCGCTGTCTTCCGGCAGGAGCGAATCGGACGGAACGGAAAGCCTTTCATAATGATGAAGTTCCGCTCTATGTACGAGGATGCCGAAGCGCGGAGCGGTCCGGTATGGGCTACCGAAGATGATCCCCGCATCACACCGCTGGGCCGGTTCCTTCGCAAAACACGACTCGATGAAATCCCACAATTCCTCAATGTGCTCAAAGGAGAAATGAGCCTTGTAGGTCCTCGTCCCGAGCGGAGGCATTTCATAGAAAAACTCCGCCAGGAAATCCCCTGGTACGTTCGACGGATTAAAATGAAACCGGGTATCACGGGATGGGCACAGGTAAAGCACAAGTATGACGAGACTATCGAGGATGTGAAACAGAAGGTTTTGTACGACCTCTACTATTTCGAGAACATGTCGATTATCCTCGATGTCAAAATAATGCTTCGCACCATAATGGTCGTTTTTACCGGCAAGGGCGCACACTGAGGGTTTATGGACCAAACAAGCAACGATCTCACCCTGTCTCGCCCGGCGGGACAGGGTGAGATCGTGAAACAGGTTACGTCCCGTCCCGCCGAGCGGGAGGACCGTGAGTCGATCTCGAAACCTGGGTCAGGAAGTACTTCCGACGGATAATTCAATTGGGGTAGTCCGGAGTTCCGGTTTGGGCACATGGAAAATATCAAACCAGAGTGAAGGGAGCGCGGAAACATGAGTGGGTATGAACAGACCGTTGCAGTGTTGCGCATACTTCTCCCGGTTTTGTACGCAGGAGTTGCATTTGGATATGCATCTAGTTTCGTAAAGAATCGTGAGAGCGTTCCTCGTATTGCAAACGTCGCCTTGATCACGGCCCTGGTTCTTCATGCCGTGCTGCTTGGACTGATGGGCCTCCACTATGGCCGAATCCCCTTTGCGACGATACCGGAAGCCCTTCTGACAATCAGTTTTCTCTTTTCTATCCTGTATGTGGGTCTTCAGGCGATCCTGAGTGAACACCGTTACGGCGCCCTCGCGCTTGCCTTGAATTTTCTTGTTATAACCGCGGGCTCCGCATCACTAGGCCGTGGCAGTGCCCTTCCGGCGACATTTATTTCAAAATATTTCGTGGCCCATGCACTCACGACATTTTCGGCTTACGCGTGTTTCTTTCTGTCGTTTGTGCTATCGATCATGTATATAACTCAGCACCGACAGATCAAGGATCGGCGGTTGGGCTCTCTGTTTCAGCGGTTGCCGGCGCTCAGCATTATGGACGATTCAGTGATGAAAATCGATGCGGTTGGTACCGGTCTGCTCCTCTTCGGGATTGTCGCCGGTGCGTTCTGGATGACCTCGATGCCCGGAGATTATGAAATTCCTGTTACGAAAATTGTTTTCGCCGTACTTACATTGACGGTCTATGGCACAGAGCTGGTTCTCCGTACGTGGCGCGGAAAACGGGGGTTCACTCCCTGCCTCATGTCTATCGTTGGATTTGTATTCGTTTTGCTAACGCTTGCTGTGGGAAGTCATGGCTACTGATAAAAATTTGGCCCGAAAGCATGTCGTGGTTCTTGGAATGAACCACCAGAGCAGCGTTGTTGATTTTCGGGATCGGGCGTTGTTTTCGGGCTCACGATTGGAAAATGGTCTTGCGGCACTGGCGGAACGGGAGATTGTCGATGAATCTCTGATCCTTTCCACCTGCAACCGCGTAGAGATTTACGCGGTGACCAGTCGCCCCGAATACGCCCATGAGGAAATTCTCTCATTCTGGTCGGATTTTACCGAAATCGATCGACAACCGCTTAGGGACCAGACCTATTACTACCATTGCGGAGAAGCGATTCGGCACCTCTACCGTGTGGTGAGCAGCCTGGATTCCATGGTCATAGGTGAAACACAGATTCTCGGACAGGTGAAAGGAGCTTTTGCCCTTGCCCGAGATCTGGGCAATACGGGAACCATGCTGAACCGCCTTTTTCTCATGGCGATCGAAACAGGAAAACGGGTACAAACCGACACGGCCATCAGCGAGGGCCTGGTCTCTGTATCTTCGGTAGCCGTGGAGCTGGCACAAAAGATCCTTGGACGGCTGAAAAAACGGTCTGTTTTAATTCTCGGCGCGGGCGAAATGAGTAAGCTTACGGCCAGACACTTGACATCGGCCGGAGTGAGCAGATTGTACTTTGCTAACAGGACACGGGAACGAGCAGTGGAACTTGCGGCTTCATTCCAGGGAACCCCGCTTCTTTTGCGTGAACGGGATACGGTCTTTCCGATATGTGACATGGTAGTCTCTTCGACGGGATCTCCGCATTACATTATTACCGTTGATGAGATCCGTCGCGTAATGGCCAGGCGTTCAAACAGACCACTTTTTCTGATAGATATTGCCGCCCCGCGGGATATCGATCCCAAAGCTGGTGATCTGCCGAATGTTTTTTTGTATGGAATCGACGATCTTTCAGCGGTTGTGCGCGAGAATACGGCGATGCGAAAACAGGAGGTCACCGTAGCCGAAGAGATAATCCAACAAGAACTCGACAAATATGTCGAATGGTACAGATCCCTTCGTGTGCTCCCGACACTGATTTCCTTACGGAAACGGTTCGAAAACGATTGCAAGCGGGAACTTAAGCGCTACAATTCGGAAATCGAGACGTTAACACCCGAGGCGCAGGACATAGTCAAACGGTTTGCGACATCGCTGACAAAACGGTTCCTCCGTGCGCCCTCCAGATCTCTTCGGGATGTGGCCGCTCGAAATGAAGGAGTGGATCTGGCCGATGCGGTCGCGAATCTTTTTGAACTGGACATTGACAATGAAGAGTAAACCGTATTATCCGGTATATCTGGATCTGGAGAACGTCCGATGCCTTGTTGTAGGCGGGGGTAAAATAGCCGAAAGAAAGATTCGTTCATTGCTTGAAAGTGGCGCTCACGTCGTGGTTGTATCGCCCGAAGCTACCACCGGTATTCGTGCTTTGGCCGAGACAGGGCAGATACAATGGATTGAAAATCGGTATACGCGTAACTTTCTGAAATCGGTATCTTTGGTAATAAGTGCGACAAATGACGATTCCGTTAACGACAAAATATCGAGGGATGCGAAGGACCGCAACATTCCGGTAAACGTGGTGGACGAGCCTGCACGATGCAGTTTCATTGTACCGGCGGTCGCCCGCAAAGGGGATATTCATATTGCGGTAAGTACCGGCGGTGGCGCTCCGGGAATGGCCGGGAAAATACGCGACCGCCTTGCCCAGGCCATAGGCTCCGAATACGCGGCCCTGGTAGCCGGGCTGAAAGCACGACGCGACCGGATCCGGGCACTGACGCCAAAGGCAAAAAAAGCCTTTCACGAATCAATCTCCCGGTTGCAGCCGGAAACATATTTATCGAACACCGAGAAGCTGATAGTTGAAATAGATATATTACTCGAAGAGGCTGAACGAGGCAGTCCGCACAATGGATAAAGGAACGCATGGGACAACGAACCACCTATAGAGTTATTACGCGTGGAAGCCGCCTTGCGCTGGCACAGACCGGACTCGTGGTGAACACGCTGAAAATCGCCAATCCCGGGATCTTCTTCGAGATTGTAACCGTCACAACCAAAGGGGATCGCGTGACGGATCGGCCGCTGGCGACATTTCGGGGAACCGGGGTATTCGTCAAAGAACTCGAGCGAGGACTTCTCGACGGCGAAGCCGATATCGCGGTACATAGTTTAAAGGATGTGCCGACAGCCTCACACGAAGGGCTTGTTCTGTCGTCCTTTCCCCAACGGGCCGATCCCCGCGATGTGTTGCTCACTCGCACGGGCGGCGCCTTAGATGAATTATCACCCGAATCGGTAGTCGGCACCAGCAGCCCCAGACGAATGCTGCAACTGGCTCATACCCGCCCGGATCTCCGGTTCTCCGACATCCGGGGGAACCTTGACACCCGAATAGACAAACTTCACACGGGGGACTACGATGCGATTGTGGTGGCCGCGGCGGGAATGACAAGAATCGGCAAAACCGTTGAACCACGACAGTTTCTACCCATACAAAAATGTATACCCGCGGTCGGACAGGGCGCACTTGCTCTCCAGTGCCGAGCCGACGACGGCGATGCGATGCTGGCAGCCGGTGCGCTCAATCACCCACCGACAGCACGGGCGGTCGGTGCGGAACGGCACGTTTTGCAGGTGATCGGCGGGGGATGCGCGCTGCCGCTTGGTGCGTTAGCGAATATAGCCGACAAACGAATCACCATTGAAGCCGCCTTCGGTGACCCTGATCGACGCGAACTCATTCGGGTGCGCGATGAAGATGAATCCGAGCAATGGAGAGAATGCGCGGATCGTGTTGCCCACCGGATTATCGAATGGAGCAAAGAGAAAGGAATTTCGTTGGCGTGAACTCCGAAAATTTACAAAATCCGAACCGTGCGGTAGTCTACCTTGTCGGGGCGGGCCCCGGTGATCCCGAATTGATCACGCTCCGCGGGGCATGGTGCCTGAGCCGGGCCGAGGTCGTTGTGTACGACTACCTTGCCGACCCGCTTCTTCTGCGCTCGGTTTCCGTCGACGCCGAACGTGTTTACGTTGGAAAGAAAGCCGGCAAACACACGCTGTCCCAGGAAGAAATCAACCAATTGCTGGTTGAAAAAGCGAAGGAAAACAAAATTGTGGTGCGACTCAAAGGAGGCGACCCGTTTGTCTTTGGACGTGGCGGAGAAGAATGCGAGACCCTGGCCGAAGCGGGCATACCCTTCGAAATCGTTCCAGGCATCACAGCCGGAGTAGCCGCGTCCGCGTACGCCGGAATACCGGTCACGCATCGTGGCCGGGCATCATCCGTTGCGTTCATTACCGGTCACGAAGATCCACAAAAAGCGGATTCCAGTATTCATTGGAAGCATCTCGCCCATGGAGTCGACACTCTTGTCTTCTACATGGGAGTGGGAAATCTTCCCTCGATTGTCGAACGCCTCGTCACCTTCGGGCGCCCTTCGAGCACGCCGGTCGCACTTATCCGATGGGGAACCAAACCCGGGCAGGAAACGGTAACAGGAACCCTCGAAACGATTGTCGACGACGTACAAGCCGCGGGATTACGTCCCCCGGCCATTATCGTGGTGGGCGATGTGGTTGGGATGCGTGACAGACTGGCGTGGTTTGATCGACGACCACTGTTTGGGCGAAAGGTTGTGGTTACCCGCACCCGGATGCAGGCGTCGAGCTTTGTCGAGAAGCTTCGGATGCTTGGCGCCGATCCGATCGAACTGCCGACAATCGAAATCGAGCCCCTGACCGACACCGACATCATGTCCAATGCGGTTCAATCGGTAGGACGGTATGACTGGCTCATATTTACCAGTGCGAACGCGGTCCGATTGTTTCTGGATGCATGTCTCGCGCGGCATAACGACATTCGCGCCTTGGGTACGGTCCGCATTGGGGCAATTGGCCCGGCTACGGCCGATGCGGTTCGTGAATACCATCTCGGAGTGGATGTTGTTGCCGAAAAGGCGGTTGCCGAAGGGCTGATTGAAAAACTTTTGGAAGCGGAATCGTGGAACGGCAAAAAGGTACTCATTCCCCGAGCCGCGAAAGCTCGTCCTGTTCTGCCCGATTGTCTTGAGCTGCGGGGCGCTCGAGTCAACGTTATACCGGTATACAGAACCATACGCCCCACCGACGCCGATGAAGCACTGCTCGAGGCGATAGAACGAAACGAATATGACCTGGTCACCTTTACAAGCTCGTCGACGGCCGAGAATTTCGCGGCGCTCTTCGGCGAACATCGATTCTCCAGGCTTGCCACGTCTCTTCGGGCGGCGGCGATCGGTCCAGTAACCGCACAGACATTGAAAGGACTGGGGATTACCCCGGTTTTGGAAGCATCCGACCATACGATTGACGGCTTAACCGAGGCAATAAGGGAGTACTTTGAGCAATGATTGGAATATCGAAACTATATTGCGGAACGGTTGAGCCGTCGGATGCTCTCCGGTATCAGCGTGAATCCGGGAAACTGCCGTCTCATTTGTTGCAGTTTTCAAAGGATAAAAAGCCGGTAGTGGTCTGGAATGTCGGTCGACGATGCAATCTGCATTGTGTTCACTGCTATTCCCATTCCAAAGACCAGGACTATTCGGGTGAATTGACGACAGCCGAAGCCGAGGAGTTTATCGACGATCTGGCACAATTCGGTAGTCCGGTGTTGCTGTTTTCCGGAGGTGAGCCTCTGATGCGTCCGGATTTGCCTCGGCTTATCCGGCGAGCCCGAGCAGCCGGTCTTCGGGCGGTGATATCCACAAACGGAACACTTATTACCGAAAAGGTGGCCGAGGAACTCAAGGACATGGGACTGAGCTATGTCGGTGTCAGTCTCGACGGCCTTCGGGAAACAAACGACAAGTTCCGCGGCGTAACGGGTGCATTCGACAAAGCGCTTCAAGGAATACGCAATTGCCGGAAAACGGGAATCAAGGTAGGGCTCAGGTTTACCATCAACAAACGAAATGCTCACGATGTCCCCGGGATCTTCGACCTGCTCGAACAGGAAGAAATTCCGCGGGTGTGTTTCTACCACCTGGTATACGCGGGGCGAGGGGCCAAACTGCGCAACGAGGATCTTGACGATCAGGCGTCGCGGGATATGGTAGATTTGATAATAGACCGAACGGCGGAGCTGCACTCCCGGGGATTGGCCAAAGAGGTTCTTACCGTCGATAACCACGCCGATGGGGTCTACCTCTACCTCCGTCTTCTTCGGGAAGATCCGTCGCGTGCCGCCGATGTGCTTGAATTACTGAAAATGAACGGCGGGAACAGTTCGGGAGTTGGAATCGGGTGCGTGAGCTGGGACGGGAAAGTTCATGCCGACCAGTTCTGGCGTCACTATAGTTTCGGCAATGTACGCGAGCGTCCGTTCAGCAGCATCTGGACCGATCTGTCCAACGAGTTGATGGCCGGCCTGAAAAACCGCAAGTCGCTTCTGAAAGGAAAATGCGGTCGATGTGTGTGGCAGGACGTCTGCAACGGCAACTTTCGGGTTCGAGCCGAGGCGGTCCACGAAGACGTCTGGGCCGAAGACCCGGCATGTTATCTTACGGAGGAAGAAATTTCCACTCGGCGGGAGTGAAGATACCGGGGGGACCGGAATTCAAACCACCGGCGCCTCGTTTCGGCTTTGACATTAGCCCAAGTTTCGCAGTCGAGAGACGCCGTACCGAGCGGAGCCGAGGGATAGAGCATTAGGCGTAAGATGTTGTGTGAGATTGACTTGGAAAAAGCGCAGGGGTATCCGGAAAGATACCTTGATTCCCGCCGGGCGGGATAAGTTAAAATCGTGCAACAGCTTACACAAAATGCCGTGAGCCAATTATCGAATTCGGGTCAAACACAGGAGATCAAGTATGAAATATCCGACAATTAGACTGCGACGACTCAGAAAAACCGAATCGCTTCGTTCCATGGTGCGCGAGACACGGCTTCACCCTTCGGATTTCGTGCTCCCATTGTTCGTGTGCACCGGAAACCGGGTACGAAGTGCGGTCGAGTCAATGCCCGGTGTTTTTCAGTTGTCGATCGACGAAATTCTGATCGAGTGCGAACATGCCGTCGAAGCGGGAATCGAAGCCGTACTTCTATTCGGTATTCCGGACACTAAAGACGACGAAGGTCGAATCGGGTATGCTCCCGACGGAATCGTGCAACAGGCTCTTCATGCGGTAAAGAAACGGTTTCAGGACCTGACGGTGATTACAGATGTGTGCAATTGCGAATATACCACGCACGGGCATTGCGGAATCGTGGTCGATGGACATGTTGCCAACGATAAGACTCTGGAGATTCTCGCCCGTCAGGCAGTCTCGCATGCGGAAGCCGGATGCGACATGGTGGCTCCAAGCGACATGATGGACGGTCGGGTGGCCGCAATACGTGATGCGCTCGATGAGAAAGGGTTCGGTGACTTGCCTATAATGTCGTATGCCGCGAAGTACGCGTCTTCGTTCTACGGCCCTTTTCGTGATGCCGCGGATTGCGCCCCGAAGTTCGGTGACCGCCGAAGCTATCAGATGGACCCGTCGAACGGCAGAGAGGCAATTCGAGAAGCCGGGCTGGATCTCTCCGAAGGAGCCGACATTCTGATGGTCAAGCCGGCGATCGCATATCTGGATATCATTAAGGAGATCAAGGGCAAGTACCAGGTGCCTGTTGCCGGATACAATGTCAGTGGTGAATATTCCATGGTCAAAGCGGCGGCCGAAAAAGGCTGGATAGATGAAAAACTCGTCGCACTGGAAATGCTCACTTCAATAAAACGAGCCGGTGCCGATATTATCATAACCTACTATGCCGTGGATGCAGCCCGGTGGATTACCGGCAAAAAGTGATCGGAACGCGCCGGGGGGGACACAAAATGACTACTGGGGAAAACATGACGCACAAGGAACAACCGTCTTTCCCCACGCTGCGACTGGTGGCGTGGGAGGTAACCCGGTCGTGCAATCTCAATTGCAGGCACTGCCGAGCCGCGGCCCACCTTGGTCCCTACAAGGGGGAACTCGATACCACGGAAGCTGAAAAGGTTCTCGACAATATTGCCCAAATGGGGTCTCCAATCATCATCTTGACCGGCGGGGAACCGATGTTGCGTGACGACATCTACCACATAGCCGAATACGGAACGGCACGCGGGCTCCGAATGGTCATGGCTCCCTGCGGTATGCTTCTGACTCCTGAATCCTGCCAAAAACTGACCGATTCGGGTATTAAACGGATCAGTTTGAGTATCGATGGTGCAACGGCGCAATCACATGACGCATTTCGTCGGGTCGACGGGGCATTCGAGGGAGTCATGCGTGGCGCGGAAGCCGCAAAATCGGTGGGACTGGAATTTCAGATAAATACCACTGTTACTCGTATGAATATGGAAGAACTCCCGAAGATATTCGATCTTGCGGTCCGTATGGGCGCCGTATCATTTCATCCATTCCTGCTTGTTCCGACCGGCAGAGGAAAAGAACTTGCCGATCAGGAAATTGCGCCCGAAGATTATGAGCGAGTCCTGCATTGGATCTATGAAAACCGAGACACGGCCGATCTCACGCTCAAGCCCACATGCGCCCCTCATTACTACCGCATTCTTCGTCAACGAGAAAAGGAGGCGGGCCGAAGTGTTCGTCCGGAAACCCATGGTCTCGATGCCATGACCAAGGGATGCCTGGGCGGCCAGGGATTTGCTTTCATTTCTCATGTGGGAGTAGTGCAGATCTGCGGCTTTCTCGATGTCCCCGCGGGTGATTTGCGCAAAAACGATTACAATTTTGTCGATATCTGGAAAAATTCCGAATTATTCGCCGAAATGCGAAACGTAAATGGTTATCACGGTCGGTGCGGCTACTGCGAATACCGAAAGGTCTGCGGCGGGTGCAGAGCACGAGCCTACGCCGAAACGGGTGACTACCTGTCCGAAGAACCATACTGCATATACAAACCACATGCGAAACCGGCGGACACGGCGGGTTTGCAAAGTGATTCAACAGCGCGGGAAGGTGGAACAGAACATGACTGAAAGGACCAGAAGCAAAGCGGCATTTGAGAGGGCACGCAAACATATTCCCGGTGGAGTCAATTCACCAGTCCGGGCATTCGGTTCGGTAGGAGGTGATCCGGTCTTTATTTCGAAAGCCGAGGGAGCCACAATACATGATATTGACGGAAACGAATATATCGATTACGTATGTTCCTGGGGTCCGTTGCTCCACGGCCATGCCCATCCCGCAATACGCGCGGCAGTTTGTTCGGCGACCGAACGTGGCGCAAGTTTCGGCGCTCCGACCGAGGGTGAGACCGATTTGGCCGAAAAGATCTGCGGTATGGTCCCTTCGGTAGAAAAGGTACGACTGGTAAACTCTGGTACCGAAGCGACTATGAGCGCGGTTCGGCTGGCGCGTGGATATACAAAACGGGATTACATTGTTAAATTCAAAGGATGCTACCACGGACACGGCGACAGTTTCCTGATTGCCGCCGGCTCGGGTGCGGTCACATTCGGTGTTCCCAATAGTCCGGGCGTAACGGCGGGCACAGCGCGCGACACTCTCCTGGCCGACTACAATGATCAGGACTCGATCGCCGCCCTGTTCAAAGAACACGGGGACAGCATTGCCGCGGTCATTGTCGAACCTGTAGCGGGAAACATGGGAGTTGTACCTCCTCTGGAGGGCTTTCTCGACTTCCTGCGCTCGATTACAGAGACCTACGGAAGCCTCCTGATCTTCGACGAAGTCATTACCGGGTTTCGACTCGCAAGAGGAGGCGCCCAGGAACGGTACGATGTACTTCCAGACTTGACAACTCTCGGAAAGGTCATCGGTGGCGGACTACCGGTCGGTGCTTACGGCGGTAAAGCGGAGATCATGGATACGCTCTCGCCCGACGGCCCGGTGTATCAGGCCGGTACGCTTTCCGGGAATCCAATTGCGGTGGCGGCCGGACTCGCGACATTAAAACTCATCGATGAAATGCCGAATCTGTACTCACGTCTGGACTCGATGGCCGACCGGCTCGTGATTGGGCTCGAGGAAGCGGCAGCAAGGCACGGTATTCCATCCGTGGTGAACCGTGTAGGCTCGATGATGACCTGTTTTTTCAGCGAGACGCCGAAAGTAGCCTCTTTCGCGGAGGCGATGTCCACCGATAAAGAACGGTATGCGAAATACTTTCACGCGATGCTTGATCGAGGAATTTATCTCGCCCCTTCCCAATTCGAAGCGGCTTTCATTTCATCCGTGCACACTACCGAGGATATCGATAGAACTGTCGCGGCTGCCGATGAGGCACTTGCGGAACTCAAAAAGTAGCAGGTATTCACAGATGGACAATACCGACCGTACTTTAATTGATATTATACAATCCGACTTTCCAGTTAGCGTCAAACCGTTTGCCCGCATTGCGGAAACGACAGGTATCGACGAAACGGAAATACTTCAGAGAATTGAACGGCTGAAACAAGAAGGAATAGTCCGGGAGATCGGAGTCATTTACAACTCCGCCGCTATCGGTTATCACAGCGTACTGGCGGCTTATGCGGCGGAAAAACACAGGATCGATCCGGTGGCCAAACGGCTCAATCGTGACCCCGGTGTAAGTCACAATTATCTCCGCGAGGGCGAGTACAATATCTGGTTTACGTTGACACGCCCGAACAGTGACGATTTATACCAATCGATAGAGACGATTGCCGATGAAACCGGTGTCGAGGATTGGTTGTATCTCCCGACAGTTCGAACTTTCAAAATCAAATTCCAGTTATCAATGGGAGGAACCAGGGGTTCCGCAAAGAGTTCTCAGGATAGATCATCCCGTGACGACACCAGAGCAAACGAACCGTTCGACTACGATCCGCGATTCATTCATACGGTGCAGGGCGACCTCCCCCTGACGCCAAACCCTTTCAGACCGGCGGCGCGGGAGCTGGGGTGGACTGAAGAACAAATCGTTACCGAACTCCGACGGTACAAGGAAGCCGGTGCGATTCGCCGTATTGCCGCGGTACTGCGACCCAAAAAGGCCGGTTTTTCGGCAAATGTGCTGGTCGCCTGGGCCCCGCCGGAAAACCGTATAGAGGAACTCGGGACGGCCGCCGCTAAAAAGAAATCCATAAGCCACTGCTACCAACGACCGGCACAAAAAGAATGGCCGTACACCGTATACACCATGATTCACGGCCGGAGTATGGACGAATGCGAAAAGGAAATCGAAGAACTCGTTGCCGATACCGGTATCGATTCGTACCGAAAGCTGGTTACGCGAAAAGAGTTCAAAAAAGTTCGGGTGCGGTATTATCCCTGAGCCGACGACGAAAGGAACGGCACGCGGACAGGAATACCGCCGCGACAACGCGGACTCCGAATTTTTCTCCGAACAGGGGCTGATTGGTAAGAGCCTGTCCATGCGAAAAAGAAAGCCGGGAAAACAAAGAAAAAACACTGTGAAAGAAAACTGTTCAGTATCCAAACCCGAACTTCTTGCCCCGGCCGGCTCTCTGGAGAGTTTCCATGCCGCCGTGGAAGGCGGTGCCGACGCGATCTATATCGGGTTGCGGGATTTCAATGCACGAATTCGTGCCAGGAATGTCAACGCCAGGACCTTGAGTTTCATGACTCCGTATGCGCACCGGAATAACGTGCGAATCTATGTCACGCTCAATACTCTGGCAAAACGAGCTGATTTGCCGCCCTTGCTGGATGCCCTGCATCAACTTCGACAAATCGGGGTCGACGGCGTTATCGTGCAGGACCTGGGGACCGTTTATCTGGCCCGAACTCACTTTCCGGAACTGGCGCTGCATGCGAGTACTCAAATGGTTTTTCATAACGAGGAATCACTCAAGACGGCCGAGAAGCTGGGTTTCGAGCGTGTCATACTACCGCGTGAACTTACCCTCGAAGAGATCCGCCACATAGCCGCGTCAACGCCACTTGGAATCGAGGTTTTTGTTCACGGCGCAATCTGTTACAGCGTTTCGGGCCTCTGTCTGGCATCGAGTTTTCTGGGCGGCATGAGCGGGAATCGAGGACGATGCACGCAGGTGTGTCGAAGGGCGTATTCGGTGAACAATCGGCAGGATTTCGTGTTTTCTCCGAGCGATTTCAAGGCCGCCGATTACGTGGGCAAGCTGGGCGAAGCGGGTGTGTCGAGCTTGAAAATTGAAGGTCGTATGAAAAGCGCCGAGTACGTGCATACCGTCGTTTCAGCCTACAGGGGACTTCTGGACCGAACAATGTCCAGCGACGAAGCCGGGGAACTTCTGGAGTCCGATATGGGACGAAGTAAGACTTCGTTCTATCTGAGCGGTACAGACAACACAGACGTGATCACTCCGGGACGTCCGCAGGGCACCGGGGTATACCTCGGTCCGGTGCGCCGTTTGTCCGAGGTGCTCATAGAACTTCCGGGTACTCATCCACCAAAGGTCGGCGACCGAATGAGATTTCACGATAGACTGGGCGAGGAGGGGGACGCCGTGGTGGTGGAGTCGGTGGAGTCACATGGGACCGCGATACGCATACGGATTCAGCAAAACATCAGAATCCCTTATGGCAGTCATGCTTTCCTTATTCGTAAAGTAAACTCGGGTAACTGGGGAAAAAGGAAAATCGACGGAGCCCCGGTATCGTTTTCAGAGCGATGCCCCGCAACGTCGCGACTGCTCAAATCGGTGACCGCGAAAACACCACGATCCCCCACCAGGGAATCGGCACACCGAGTCTATCTTCGAGTAGACAAGCCCCGGTGGCTGGAAATGAATCTTCCACGACCAGTCTCCGGATGGATAATCGACCTTTCTCCGGATGAACTACTTGAAACCACCCGGGATTTGAAAACATCGCGGGCAAACGATATCCCGAATACCTGGATAAGTTTACCGCCGTTTATACCGAGGAGTTCGGTCTCACAATGGAAGGAGATCCTGGCAACCCTTAGCCGAGCCGGGTTTCGCAAATGGATCTGCAACCATGTCGGTCAACGAGCACTTTTCAATCATGATGAACAGCTCCTCGCGGGAGAAAATGTCTGGTGTCTCAATCCGGCCGCCGCGATCCAACTCGAGAAACTCGGGTTTTCCGGCTTCACGTACTCACCCGAAGATGATATTCTGAACATCAAGGCATGCGGTTCACCGAAAGGATTTTTCACTTTGTTCGCGTACGTACCCGGCTTTATCTCCCGCATTCCTCCGGCCGTGGAGCTGGAGACGCCGTTCAGCGATTCGCGGGGTGCGCGGTTTTTCTGCAAGAAAAGGGGTGAGCTGTACTACACAATAAATGAGCGACCTCTGTGCCTGACGCATCGAAGAGAACTGCTTTCTACAATGGGGATTCGGAACTTCATTCTGGACCTGCGTTTCAGTCTTCCCCATGAGAAAACGCTTCAGACGGTGCTGGACGCCTATTACGAGAAAACAAAATTGCCCGAGTCGACACTGTTCAATCATAAAGGCGGCCTGAAATAGCTCACCGTTTTCAGCAGCTTCGTCACCCGGGACCGAATCTGTGACACCCGGGTATTGACTTCGAAATGCGTCGGCCGTATTTTAGTGCACTTATGCGTTGTGCGAGATTGACAGAAAAAGTGCAGGGGTATCCCGGGAGATACCTTGAGCATTTTTCTACAACGAATCGCGCGCCGGCTTACGTCCCGGACAGCGGGACCGTGAGTCGATTGCGAAACTTGGGCCAGGGTCGGGCAACAGCTTACGCAGAATGCCGTGAGTCGATTGTCGAATCGGGTTAGTTAAACACTCTTTCGACGAAACGCTTTTCGATATTTGAAACCAGTGGGGTTTGTTCGTGAATCCACAAGCTAAAGAGTTGAATGAGTGTATTGCCGATGAAAATTCGGCGGTGTTGAAGCTGTTGTCCGAAAAAGGAAAAGGGATTTTCTTTCCGAAAAAAGGAATTCTTGCTCAGACCGCGGAGGCAAAAGACAAACGCATAAACGCCACGGTCGGTTCCGCGCTCGAGGACGACGGTAGCACGATGTGCCTGGATACCATCGCCAAATGGCTTAAACTCGGACCTGGAAAGGCATTTCCATACGCTCCCAGTTACGGAAATCCCCCGACTCGTGAGAAGTGGAAGGAATTGCTGGTAAAAAAGAACCCGTCACTGAAAGACGTATCCATTTCTCATCCGATCGTCACCAGTGCTCTGACCCACGGGCTGTCTATGGCCGGATACCTCTTCTGTGATCCCGGCGATTCAATTATCGTTTCCGACATGTTCTGGGAAAACTACAACCTGCTTTTCCATAACACCTACGGCGCGAATCTCGTCCCATTCGAAACCTTTACAAAAGAAGGTGGTTTCAATGTGGAGGCTTTCAGGGAGGCTCTCGAGAAAGCCCAGGGCGATAAGCGAATTGTGCTGCTGAATTTTCCGAACAATCCGGCCGGATATACCCCCACTATCGAGGAGGCCCGACTGATTGCCGAAATTCTGGGCGAGGCAGCCGAGAAAAAAGGACCGACCGTGGCAATCATAGATGACGCCTATTTCGGGCTTGTGTATGAAGAGGGTATTCTCAGAGAATCTCCATTTGCGCTGCTGGCCGGAGCCCATCATAATCTGCTTGCCGTGAAACTGGACGGCCCCACGAAAGAGGACTATGTTTGGGGGTTTCGCGTGGGATTCATCACATTTGGGATCAAAGACGGAACTCCGAAACTATACAATGCGCTCGAATCAAAAACTGCGGGAGCCGTGAGAGGGACCATCTCCAGCGCGTCCAATATCGGACAATCTCTGCTTCTGAAGGCATACAACGACGATGCCTATGCCGAGGAGAAGCAATCCAAACACGACGTGCTCAGACGCCGATACATGCGTGTCAAAGAACTGCTTGCCGACCACAGCGAATACACCGAGCAATTTGAGGCTTTTCCGTTCAATTCCGGTTACTTTATGTGCGTAAAACTCAGGAAAGCGGACGGTGATGCGGTTCGTCGACGACTGCTGGAGGAGTATTCCACCGGTGTTATTGCAATCGGCGACATTATCCGAATCGCGTATTCATCCACGCCACTTGGTTTACTGCCGGATCTCTTTCACAACCTGTTCACCGCTTGCAAAGACGTTTCGGACGATCAGGGAGCGCGCCACGGGTGAGCGATAAGAGAGCATGAACAGAAAAGAACCGGCAGACAGATCGAACATCCGCGCCGTCATTTTCGACCTTGACGGCACGTTATATGACATGAAATTGCTTTTCAAACCACTGCTGACCACTCTTCTTTTTCCTCACGTGATTCGCCTGCAACGGTATATGTCCTCCCGCCGTGTATTCATGGATCGCGACTTCGGTGACGGAGAGGTGCTTCTGCAAACCCTGGCAAAGGAAACTGCTCGTCGGTGTGGCTCGAACAATGCGGATGAGATACGACGCTGGATAGACAGGCGGTTTTACCCGACGTTCTGCCGGATTTTACCGTTTTTTCGCGGCTCTCGCCCCGGTCTTGACAAAGCACTCCGTCGGCTCAAAGAAAACGGTATCAAATCAGGCTTGGTTTCCGACTTCGCCTGCATTCCAGAGCGACTCCAGGCACTTGCAATCGATCCGACACTTTTCGAGCACCTCGTTTCTTCGGAGTCTGAAGGATGTCTCAAGCCCTGCACTCGTCCCTTTGAGAAAATGGCAAAAACCTGGGATCTTCCAAACGAAGGGATTCTGGTAATCGGTGACAGATCCGATACGGACGGCGTGGCGGCCTCGCGGCTCGGGATGCAGTACTTGCAGATTGGTGGACGCAATCGCCCGAGCATAGATGTGGCCCGATGGCCCGACTGCCGACGGATCCTGGATCAGATTTAATTAGTGCTTGTCCGAAAAGTCCCTAAAACGGACGCTGAGCCTGTCGAAGCGCCCGTTTTAGGCTGAAATCGCCGGTTTGCTTCATCAATCCGAGCGAAAACAGGACTTTTCGGACGGACACTAATTAACCTACATGGAGTAGCCCGATTTTGAAGCGTATTTCTACACCGGTTCCCTTCCCCGATATCGCAGGAATGGGATGTCTTCGCCCCCTTTCCGATTCCGCTCATCAGGGGGACTCTGACCGATTCGTGTATGAACTGCCGCCAGGAAACCAAGAATCCGCCGATAGGCTATTCTTCCCAAAAAACAGATTGAAGCCCCTCCCCTGAAATTGTATAATCCAGGAGTTCGAAGAGTCGGCCCGGGGTTAGCATTCGGGCAAAAACACATGGTCGCCATAGGGGCACGGTATTGCGACTCCTAACTAAGCGTTTCTCCGGCTTTGAATGGCTCCGCACCTTGTAAATATGATATGTGGGTGCTCCATGCACCCCACTTGAAACTCACTTCCCGGGACCGCGCTCGAGATGCCGTTTGTAATAGACACTGTAATCTCCGAACTTCGTGCACACATGCACGAAGTGGATTTTGATCTAGCGGTTGCGAAGGAATTCCCTCCGCTGGTGGAGACCGTGGTATCGGAGCGCATCAATGCAGCGCTGCTCTGGTTTCGGTTACTGCGCGACCATTATCCATCCAACAGCCCGGATCTGGTCGCGGCTCTTCGAGATCCGACCGAGCGGGAAAGCCTGAAGAACTACATGAAACACGAAGCCCCCGGGCGCTTGAAAAGATTTCTACGGGTTATGCTCGATATGTCGGCCGATGAAAACCATATAGCGGTTGTGGATCCGCGCAGGCTTGCCCTCGATCCCGAGAAGTTCATCGAAACCTACTACTACGACAACCAGTCCAACGCCTTTGTTTCCTACATGGATCCCGGCAAAGCGATCGTTCGCATTTATTACAGCCTGGACCACAAACTTGGCCAGGGATCGGAAGCGACCCTCCATGTCGCCCTGATGGGAGCGGCTCTCAAAAGCAGCGACGATGAGACACTTCCACTTCATCGAAGGTACACTCCTTTGCGGGATCGTTACGGCAATCTCATTGTGTCAAAAGACATAATGGTGGCGAAGAAACCAATTGAGAAGAATGACAAGCGATCCAGAATCGACGCAAAACGTCATCAAGTGGGCAGTATAAACCTCCGTGATCTCACGCTTCCCCAATTCTACACCAAAGAAAGCAAAAAAACGCTCCCCGGCCTATGGTCGCTTCCTCGATTCACCGATTTCGGGGCCGACAAACGGCTCTATTATCGCTACATAGAGGGAGTATCCCTGAATTCCGTCACCAGTGAGAAATCGTTCGATATTCTAGCGCGTCTTATTTCGCTGAAACATATCGCGCAGACACTCCACTACATGCATTCGATGGGCTACATTCACAACGACGTCAAACCCCAGAATGTGATCGTCGCCAGCACCGGCATAGCGACCATCATCGATTTCGGGCTGACCGAAAAATATCTCGAATCGTACAAGACTCCGCGGACGAAACTGAAAGACAAGATAGTCGGTACTCCGTTCTACATGTCACCCGAACAGGTTACGAAACAGTCGAGCGCATCTCGTTCGATTGGGGAGATTCAGTACCTCGGCCCGATCCATTCTCTGGATGAACTCGCACAACTCCGTCGAGAAAGTCCGGATAGACTGGTGCGGATCGAAGGGATTGAGTTTCAGCGCATCAGCGGCGATCTCAATGTGCCCAAAAGCCCGTATTTCTACGACGGATACCTTCATCAGAATTTCTTCTGCGACGAAACGGGCGCCGTGATACCCATAACCAGCAAATCGGACATTTTTTCGCTCGGGGTAAACATACTCCACCTGACAACCGGACAGTCACACGTAAAGAACCCTCACGATGTGAAGTCCATCCTGACGGATCTCTCGCGATACCGCATAAGCCTGCCCGACTTCCACAAAATCCTCCCCCCGCCAATTCATCCCGATGCTTCCGCAAGCTGCGCCAGGCCATACCAGGAGGTATTGGGAGAACTGATCGAGCAGTGCCTGCACGAACAGCCGTATCGGCGGCCTGCCGCGCGCGAAGTCGCACAGCGATTGCGTGAAGCCATATGGCTCTGCTTTAACGGCGACAAGAGCTTTTTCAGCACGTTCGACGATGAATGCACTTACCTGCGCAACCGACTGTACCGCCGTCAGGGTGTACCGGCCTGAACCTTCTTCTTGACATCGATAAGCTCGATCTCGTCACGAACTCTTCCATCGGGTTCGCGGACCACAATACGTGTGTTCTCGGGTTCGACTTTCCAGGTGAACGGTAATCCCACCTCTTTGTAGAAGCCGGTTTCGTTCCGACCGAGATGTTCATCGAGTTCCTTCGTGAATTGATCAAGAATAAGAATGGCGATGTTCTTGATTTTCTCACAGGCAAAGACATTCGTTCTGGCGTCCGCCATGAGTTCCTCTTGCTCTTCGGGAGGCAATGCTTTGAAGCTCGGCTTTTTGACCAGCCGCTGAAGAAGAGGATTATGCAACTCAAAAAGATAGGTATCGAATGCAAAATCGGAAGTTTCGGTGTCGCAGAACCGGCAGAGTGCACTGGTACAGATGTAATGCATTAGATTCTGCTCAACCGTGGAGAAGGGCTGATCACCGAATGATTCCATGGACTCTTCCGGGTCGACGCATCGCGGTGGTGCCAGAAAGAAGGCGCGGACCGCCGGGTATTTCGCGTTTGCGATCGCCTTGTCTCGTTTCTCATCGAATGACGGCTCAGGTTCTTTTTCGCCTTTATAGACCGCTACTTCAACATCGAAAGCCTTTGCGAAAAGCTCGACCGCCTTTTCATTGAGGTTTTGCGGATTCTGGAGCTGCTCGATCACGACCTCGGGTATACCGGTTACCGATGACATTTCCGACGACGATTTCTCGTAGCGTTCCATGTTCATTCTTAGCATTTCGCTGAACTGCATGAAGATTCTCCTTCCAAACGCGTGTTTTTTTGGTCAAAACTCATTTTAAGGGCTTACATTGTACCATTTAGCCACTACCACGTCTCGCAAAAAAAATGCGGCATGGCTATTCTCAATATATCGGCCTATGCGGGAGTTCACAATTCGCTTCCTCGGATACCGCGTAAACAGTCATGAATATACTTGAGGCTCCCGGGTTTATTTGCCGACCATCCAGGCGCCACAAGACCAAACTCCTCACGTGAATCCGCCATGATTCGGTGGATGACCTGGTCTTTGCGTAAGCGCCCGAGGAATGCCTTAACGGTTTCGGCATACCGTTCGAGTGTGTATACCTCCACTTCGCCCCGTCGGAAGCGAGTCTCGAGCGGAGTTCCCCGGATTATCATGAGTTGATGAATTTTGATACCGCTCACCGGCAGACGACTCAGTTGATCCGCGGTATTCAGTATGGAATCGACGGTATCTCCGGGGAGGCCGATCATGATGTGTGCCACGATTTCGATTTTTCTTTGTGCCAGGTCGGTGACGGCTTCCTGAAAATCCTCGAATGTATGTCCCCGGTTTATCTCGCGAAGGACACGATTGTTCGCACTCTGAAGCCCCAGTTCTACTGAAAGGTAGGTTCTTTCATTCAGTGATTCCAGATAGTCGCGAACTCTCGGCGCGAGGCAGTCTGGTCGAGTGCCGACCGACAGCCCAATAACCCGGGGATCAACCAGAAGCGATTCGTAGATTTTTCGTAACACCCCAACTTCCGCATAGGTGTTAGTGTAGGGCTGAAGATACGGAAGGAAAAATCGAAACCGGTTTTCGCTTCGCGCTATGGCATGCCGAAGTTGCTCATCCGGTTTCTCCCGACACTCTGCCCGAGGAGAGAATGCTCGATTATCGCAGAAGAGACATCCCTCGGAACTGAGGGTACCGTCTCGATTTGGGCACGAAAAACCGGCATTGATCGATACCTTGAGCACGGGAGCCCCAAACCGTCGACGAAGGCAGGATCGATAGGTCGAATATGGTGGTTGCATTTTCGTACACTTAACCCAAGCTTCGCAATCAACTCACGGCATTCTGCGTAAGCTGTTGCACGATCTTAACTTAGAA